>CALXOP010000114.1 GCA_944390035.1 uncultured Alphaproteobacteria bacterium
CCGCTTGTCATCAGCAATCAATGTTCACTGGATTGTTCCTTTATGTCGGGACACACGGCGGTTGTCTTCTGGAGTTTGTCTTTAGCTCTTCTCTTGCCGCACCGCTGGCGGCGTTTAGGCGTATCAACCGTTATTCTGTTGGGTATCTTAACCGGAATTTCACGCATTGCCGAAGGCTACCACTTTTTCTCCGATGTTTTTTTCTCAGCCACTGTTACTTATTCTCTGATTTTGTGGTTGCATTTCAAACTCTTTCCCGAGCAGTATTGCCACTAAAAAACCGCCCGGAGATGAACCAAGCGGTTTTTGATTATGCGGTAAAGCCCACATGAGGTTATTTTGACGTTTTTATCATCTCTTTACCCGCATAACCTCCCCCAATATCCTCACCACAAGACATTGCGGGATAAAAACTTGTGCGTTATTTTTCTTTAATATTTAGGCTGACATCAAGATTATAATAATCAATCAAAGTTTCAATATCCAAGTTATAAAGACTTGATTTTCCTTTTTCGATTTTCTCTAAACTTTTAAGGTTGATTTTAGTCTCATGACAGACTTGTTCAGGACTAATTTGTCGCTTTGAACGAATAATCAAGAACAAACTTCCCAGCACCCGCCCGATGGTATTGTGCAAATCCTTGGCATTGAGTTGCACGTCTATTTTTTCAAACATTTTTAGCTCCTCACTTTTATATGTTTTTATAAAAAAGCAAAACCACCTTTTGGGTAAAAGGTGGAGGAGCTCAAAAACTGCAAAGATACAGTCAGTCTTATTCGTGCAAACGCCTTATTTCGACCACTCCTCCGAAATGGAGGATTTTTATCGTTGAGATGTTTTTCAGACACCACAACCGGTCTCCCGATTGCAAGAAACATATTACCCAAACTATTTTATTTTGCAAGGAGTTTTACTTTTCCCTCTCTTTAATCTTATCAAAAAGTTGTTATATCTTTTGGGCTAAGGTCAAGGAGAAAACAATGCTTTGGGTCATCAACGGATTAATTTACGGCTTTTTCACCGCCCTCTATACATTGGTAAACCAACACTACAAGTTTAACGGTTATCTGTTAGGAATTTGGCGGGGCTATGGCATTGCTTTATGCTTTTTTCCGGCTTTGTTTTTTTTGCCTATTCCCGACAATGCCTACTATTATTTTTTGCTGATTACCCAAGGCATCCTCATAGGTATTTATGATTCTCACTTATTTTTTGCTTCCGCCGCATATGGTGCCGGCCCAACCTCACGCGTCATGGCGTTATCGGCTTTCATCACCACGGTTTTTTGGTGGATTTTAACCCCGCATCTTTTTTGGAATTTATTTAAGGACGGAACGGTTTTTATTACCCTTATTTTGATAATGTTCGGCTTTACTTTCAGCTATTGGCGTATGCTCAAATCACCTGTTTCCAAGTCTTTGGTTTATTATATGTTTCCGGTCATATTTGCCTTTGCCGGCATGAGCATCATCACCAAAGAGATTGCCATGCACGGCTCAAATGTTTGGCAAGGGGTAGCTTTTTATTTGGTAGTTGCCACTTTTGTCAGCGGCACTTACAACACGTTTTTTTACATAAAAACCGTCAAGCCCGGATTCATTGGTTTTTTTCGTAATGTTTTTGAGTGGAAAATTGTCAAAGTCGGGCTTTATATTGTCGGCTTTAGCTGGGCGCTTATCACCTCCAAAACACTTGCACTGCGCATTGCCCCCAACCCCGGTTATGTCATTGCCTTACTTCTGACCTCGCCGATATTTGTCTTTTTGATGAATAAATACAACAAAGTCACCGATAATATTTCGGTTCGTGCCGGCTTTTCCATGATTTTCTTTTTGGTACTTTTGCTGATTTTGGTAAACGGCAATTACGGCGTGGTCGATTAAGCACACAGCTCTTCAATGAGCTTGTCCAACACCAAAAATCCCTTCTTTGTGGCACGCACGCACAAATCATTATTTTGCAAATATCCTTGCGCCACCAAATCCCCTAGAGCCTTTTGATTAACAAAGTCATCAAACATCAAACCACATTGCCGATAAAACCGTTTTTTATCGATTCCCTCAACAATTCTCAACCCCATAATGATGAGCTCTTCGGCTCGTTCGCTTGAGCTTAATTCTTCTTGCTGCAAATGATAAGTGGTTGCCAAAATCTTATTTTCCAAATGCAAGCGTCCGTGTGCAGAGGGGCCGATTCCCACATAGTCTTCACCGCGCCAATAGGCCAAATTATGGATTGATTGATACCCCTCTCTCGCAAAGTTAGAAATCTCATATTGGAAATAGCCCTTTTCACTCAAAAACTGTTGGGTAAAGGCATACATTTGGGCCGCTTTTTCTTCATCCAAAGGTTTCACTCCCTTGCGGGCAAAAACCGTTCCCTCCTCGATTGTCAACTGATAAAGAGAGATGTGTTTTAGCCCCAAACCAGTCACTTGTTCAAGCTCGTTTTGCCATTGGTCAAGTTCTTGATTTGGTCTGGCATAAATCAAATCAACCGAATGATTATCAAAAACGTTCACCACCTCATCAATGGCTTGTAAGGCTTGAGCTAAATTGTGAGTCCGCCCAAAAAACTTCAAATCTTGGTCATTTAAGGCTTGCACCCCGAGCGACAAACGATTTATGCCGGCTTTTTTCAAATCAGCAAAAAGGTTTTTATGGTTGGTATTGGGATTTGCCTCAAGCGAGATTTCAACCTTATCTTGGCACCGCCACAGCGCGCTCACACAATCAATTATCTTTTCAATATTTTGTGGGGCTATCAAAGAGGGAGTCCCCCCGCCAAAAAAGATACTTTGGACTTGTTTATCTGTCGTCAAATTATGATAAAAGCGCAAATCATCAAGATATGCATCAATCATCTCATCTTGATTAACGTGCTTATCCACCTTACTAAAAAAATCGCAATAAGGGCATTTGCTCAAACAATAGGGCCAATGCACATAAATTGCGATTTTTTCAGGTTGCTGACTTGGTGCTTTTTCCAAAGATTTGCTCACCTTTTAGAGAATAAACTTCGACAAATCTCCGGCTTGAGTATATTTGGAGAGTTTTTCTTCCACCATTTCCGGCGTAATAACAACTTTTTCACCACTTCTGTCCGAGGCACTAAAGCTGATGTCTTCCAACAAAATCTCCAAAACCGTATGCAGCCGTCTGGCACCGATATTTTCAACATTTTCATTGATAATCACCGCCATATCGGCAATTTTTTCGATTGCTTCTGGTGTAAATTCCAAATCAAAATTCTCGGTTTTGAGCAAAGCCTCATATTGCTCAATCAGGTTTGCTTCCGGCTCGGTTAAGATTTTTACAAAATCTTCTCTGCTTAAGGCTTTCAGCTCAACTCTAATTGGCAAACGACCTTGCAGCTCCGGCAATAAATCCGCAGGTTTTGAAAGATGAAACGCTCCCGAACAAATAAACAAAATATGGTCGGTCTTTACCATACCGTATTTGGTGGCAACGGTTGTTCCTTCTACCAAAGGCAATAAGTCTCTTTGTACACCCTCACGAGAAATATCCGACCCTCTGCGGTCATCTTTTCCGGCAATTTTATCAATCTCATCAATAAAGACGATACCGTCATTTTCAACTGCTTTGATGGCCTCGCGCGTAATGGCGTCATTATCCAAGAGCTTGTCGCTTTCCTCATCCATCAATACCTTATAGGCATCACCGACCGTCATTTTCTTGGTCTTGTATTTATCGCCAAAAGGCTTACCGAGCAAATCGCCCAAACTAATCATACCCATTTGTGCGCCCGGCATTCCCGGAATATCAATCGTCGGCATGGATGTACTGCCGTTATCCAACACACTGATTTCAATTTCTTTATCGTTGAGTTGATTTTCACGCAACAATTTGCGGAATTTTTGCTTGGTATCATCCCCGGCATTAACCCCGACCAAAGCCTCCAAAACGCGTTCTTCGGCCGCAATTTCAGCCTTAGCGGCCACACTTTTGCGCATTTCTTCTTTTGTGGTGTGAATGGCATTTTCCACTAAATCGCGAATAATCGATTCCACATCTCTTCCGACATAGCCGATTTCGGTAAATTTGGTTGCCTCAACCTTAATAAAAGGCGCCTTAGCCAGTTTTGCCAACCGGCGAGAAATTTCGGTTTTACCGACACCGGTCGGTCCGACCATTAAAATATTTTTCGGCACGATTTCTTCTTTGAGCCTATCGGGCAACTGCATACGACGCCAACGGTTGCGCAAAGCAATTGCCACCGCTTTTTTAGCTTCGGTCTGTCCGACAATAAAACGATCCAATTCCGAGACAATCTCGCGCGGAGAAAATACAGCCATTTTAGTTTACCTTTTCTACAATAACATTATGATTGGTGTAAATATCAATATCACCGGCAATTTTTAAGGCTTTACGAGCAATTTCTTCAAGGCTCAAGCCTTTCACATCATACAAAGCCTTAGCTGCCGCCATGGCATAATTTCCGCCGCTGCCGATACCGATAATACCATCATCGGGCTCCATCACCTCACCGGTGCCGGAAATCACCAAAGAAACATCTTTATCTGCCACAATCATATATGCCTGCAACTGGCGCAAATATTTATCCATCCGCCAATCTTTAGCCAGCTCGACGGCTGCTCTTTTGAGCTGATTGGCATGCTTTTCAAGTTTTTCTTCCAATCGTTCAATAAGAGTTATTCCGTCTGCGGCCGCACCTGCAAATCCGGCAATGATATTACCATTACCGATACGACGCACTTTAACCGATTTTGACTTAAAAACGACGGCCTCGCCTAAAGTTGCCTGCCCGTCTCCGGCCATAACAACTTCGTTGCCCTTACGAACGCATAATATTGTGGTCATTTATTTTCCCTTTGATATTTTTATTTCTTATAATATTTAGGTAAAACTCTTCACTTTTGCAAGTCTATTTTCGTTCAAAATAAAAACAACCCCCGCTTTTTCAGCAGGGGCTTTAACTTATTTACGACCTTTAGCACTCATCGGTTTTGGCTCTTTAGAACCGGTGAAACTATCAATCGCGGTTGATACCGGCTTAATCACGGCCATCGGCACTTTCGGAGCCTTTGTCAACTGTCCGCAAATATCCAAACCAACCGAGTTAATCGCCGTGCTAATCGGCAAGAACAAGTCGGAATCATCACTTTCCTTCTTAGCAATATGCGACAGACCGACAATAGTTCCGTTTTTATCAATCAACACGCTACCGATTGTAACTTGTTGAACAAAGGTATCAACAATCACTTCGGTTCCTTTTTCATCGGAGTAGCGATAACCGCTGACTTTACCCTTGTTGTCCAAATAGCCTTCACCGCCCTCTTCGTCTTCAAACAAGCCCAAGGCCATAAATCCGCCTTGACCGACTACCGGCAACTCCAAGTTCAAAGACAAAGGTGTAAACTTGGTTTTCTCGTCTAACAAGATAAGAGCCGTGTTCTTTTTGATATTAGCGCGAACGGCACGACCACTCATCTCAACGCCGTTAATCGTCTTAATGGTGTAGCGGTTATTATCTTTAACCACCAAATCCGCTGAGGTTAAGACAAATTGGTCAGAAATGAGCAATCCGGCACCTTTAACACCGTTGGCATTAGTAACACCGACTACCGAAGCACGAACTTTATAAATATTCTCAGGAGTGAGTTTATCATAAGGTCCACGATTGATAATGCAGAGTTGGTTTCTCTCCAACATATCTTGAGTTTCTTCCGGAGCAATTTCCAACGTTGTCCAAGATTGGCCATCAACAGTGCTTTCACCGCTCATATCAACAAAGCCGGAGCTTTCTTCAATTTCCTGAACACCGCAAGATTCCAAACCACAGCTTTCTTCAACACCGCAAGCTTTGCCACTGCAACCTTCTTCAACAAAATCAGAGGTTTCAATCACTTGTTCGGTCTCCAATGCGCAAGACGGTTTTGTGCCAAACATTTTATCAAAAATAGACGGCTCACAACTCAAATCTTTTTCTCTCAAGAAACCAAACAATGACGGTTCGCAATAATCAGGATCATCAGGCGATAATTGGTCGCAAGGAACATCCACCCAAACCCCGTTGTCAGCAGTTTCACCTTCCACAAACATATCGGCTTGATTAAATTCTTCCTCACCCTCAGTCGGAGGCGTAACCACAGCCTCAGCCACGGCAACTTCTTCGCCGCATTGCGGATTACCATCTTCATCCAAAGGACAGAAGTCTTGAGAAGTTTCAGCCACATCATACTGAATTGTTCTTTCTTTTGCTTTTGCAGCAGCTGCTGCAATCTCGGCCTCACGGTCACTCAAACCACCGCCCATATCAACAACACCGCTTGTCTCTTCCATATTAGCTGCTTGTTGAACCGAGCCTCCTCCCATATCAACGGCATTTCCGTCTTCGTCAACCGGTGTTGCATTAACACTCTCAACCACCAAAGTTTGGTCTTGCGGGGTTTGTGTTTGGCTCAAAGTTAATTCTTCCAAACTACCGTTACAATTCGGATTATCCGCCGGACAAAAGGCCAACAATTCCGGATTGGTATTAGCCGGACAAGCCCTACCGTCGGCAACAACACCGCCTTTTTCTTCAACTTCAGACTCAGCCGTCAACGGGCAAACCGTTTGTGCTTTTTCAAGCTCCGGTTGATATTGACACTTAACCGGGTCATTAAGTCTTTCCATTGCAATAAGGGCTTGTTTTTGTTCAGCCAAATCATCCGGATTTTGGCGAACAGCCAGCTGAGTTTCAAATCCAGGCAACTGGCGCAAATTATCAACGGCATCGGCAAATGCACGTTCAATCAAAATCATTTCGGCATTATATTCGCCGTCTTTAACTTCGGAATATCCCTCCGAAGTTCCTTTCCACAGCACATTTGATTTGCTCAAATCCATCAAACGCCAGGTCACCGTCATTTGTGCCGAACCGGTACGCAAATTTTCTTTCTTTGCGTCGTTCCAGTCATATTCATCGCACAAATTCATAAAATAGTCGGTAATTTCGGCGGTCAAAATATATTCCGGCAAAGGTTTATTTGTATTATCCAAACACAAATCGTTCGGAATTTTTACAATATTGTAGCAGTCTTTAACTTTGTCCTCAAAAATGCGGATAAACTGCATATCTTTTTGCATAATCCGCCCTTCATTTAAAATAGCATGTTTTTGGTCACGCCGGCAGCCAAAAATCCGAAATCTGTAATTACCCAAATTGCGTGAATACCCGACATCAGGACCTTTTTTAATACGAAAATCAACCCACTCCAGTTGCAACGGTGCAAAATCACTGCAACGATGATGAATTGCTTCAAAAATATCTTCTTCCAAAGTTACATAATTTTTGATATGCGGACGCGGCTTAACCGGTTTAGGTGTTTCGCCGCAATCTTCACAAGGGAGCTCGATTTTTTGACAAGTTTGCGGACCAAACATTGCCCCGCCGCAAGTGCGTCTGGTGCAATCATTGTCACCAAATATCGGCCCTGAAAATTTACGATTTGATTTTTTCGGATTAGGTTTAAAATCATTTCTAAAGGTTGCCCGTCTGGCTTCTGTCTCGCCATAAGCACGTTCAAGGTTTCTATCAATCTGCCGACTGATTATTTTTACTTCGCCGGTATCGCTTGAATATGCCGGATTTCCGGCACTCATTGCAAGCAAGGTTATAAAAGTTATCACTAGCGCAGATTTTATAATTTTCATCAATTATGGCTCCTAACGTGTTTTTGCCGATTGTTTTCTTCGATAAGACAGAGCTTCGGCAATATGCATTTTAAGAACGTTTGTACTATTTTGCAAGTCCGCAATCGTTCTTGCTAACCGCAAAGTTCGATGATAAGCTCTCGCCGAGAGATGATTTTTGTTTGCAAAAGAGATGAGCAGTTCTTCTGCCTCATGGTCCAGCTTGGTCACATCTTCCAAAAGCTGTCCTCTGAGCTGAGAATTGGTTGTAAGTTGCGGCTCATCAAGTTTAATAAATCTTTGCCTTTGAATTTCGCGGGATTGAATAACTCTTTCTCTGATAACGGCAGAAGTTTCGCCTTTTTTCACATCGACCATTTCCCATGGGCTAACCGCCGGAACATCAATATGAATATCAATACGGTCGAGTAATGGTCCAGATAATTTTGCCAAATATTCTTCGGCACATTTGGGCGCTCTTGGACACTCCAGATCCGGATTACCGAAATTTCCGCACCGGCACGGATTCATGGCGGCAATCAGCTGAAATTTGGCCGGATAAACCGTATGCGCATTAACGCGTGAGATTGTTACATAGCCGTTTTCAAGAGGTTGACGCAACGCCTCTAATGTAGAGCGGTTAAACTCCGGCAACTCATCTAAAAACAAAACCCCGTTATGCGCCAAAGAAATTTCTCCGGGGATTCCTTTGCGTCCGCCGCCAACCAACGCCGGCGTTGACGCCGAATGATGCGGGTCACGATACGGACGATTAAAGCAAAGTTTACCGTCTTTGAGCTCTCCGGCAATGGAGTGAATCATACTGGTTTCAAGCGCCTCTTGCGGAGTTAAAGGCGGTAAAATTGAAGGCAGTCTTGCCGCAAGCATGGATTTTCCGGCACCAGGAGGTCCCGACATCAACAAATTATGTCCGCCCGCCGCAGCAATTTCCAAGGCTCTTTTGGCATTTTCTTGCCCCTTAACATCGCTCATATCCAAAGTACCGAAATCAGGCTTTTGTTCCACAATTTTCGGAAAAGGAATAGTGCCTTTTCCTTTGAAATGATTGATAAGGTTCAAGAGATTATCGGTTGCCAAAATATCTTTAATACCCGACCAAACGGCTTCCGAGCCTTGGGCTTGAGGGCAAATAATTCCTTTTCCCAAAGAGTTGGCATGAATTGCAACCGGCAACACCCCGTTAACCGAAATGATTGAGCCATCTAAGCCAAGCTCTCCCAAAACCACATAGCCCGAAAGTTCTTCTTGCGGCACAACACCCATACCCGCCAACAGGCCTAAAGCCACCGGCAAGTCAAAATGAGAACCTTCTTTGAGCATATCGGCAGGAGCCAAGTTAATGGTAATTCTTTTGGCCGGTAAAGAAAGCCCCAAAGATTGCAGAGCGGCTCTTACTCTTTCTTTGCTCTCGGCGACGGCTTTGTCCGGCAAACCAACGATTGTAAAAGCGGGCAAGCCAGAAGAAATTTGCACCTGCAAATCAACATCTAAAACTTCCAATCCGTTAAAAGCAACTGTGTTAACTCTAGCCAGCATAGTTTTAACCTGCTACCAACGCGGGGTAATTTCGCCCGGACGCCAACGACGTGTGGGATACCCGTTTGCCTTCAAAAAGTCATAATTAGCGGTTTTATAAGGAATATTGCGAAAACGCACATATCCTTTTTCTTCAAAGAATTGGGCGCAGGTTTCAGCCGGTTCATATTTGGTGGAATAGCATCTGACAATCACACGCGTAAAGGGCTGCAACAGACTAATTTCTGTTTCCTCATTAGCGTAGCGAAAGCGCCGCTGCGGCTGTATGGAAGTTGTTTCAACTTGGTTCATACAAGCCCCGAGCAGGAGCAATCCGAATATGGCAAGATAACATTTTTTCATTTCACAACCGGTTTTTAGTGATAATTGAGTAATTATTAGCCCAAAAAGATTAATTTATATTTAAATAATGCTTGAAATTTATGGATTTTGTTGTATATTTTGGGCGTCCTTGCCGGTATGAGAATATCGGCTATACATTAACCGGTCGGCCAATAAGGTCGGCTATTTGTTGAGAATCCATAAGGAGTTTTATATATGGCAAATTATGAAAGCGTGCTGATTGCACGTCAAGATCTCGGTGCCTCTCAAGTAAGCTCAATCGTTTCTGACTTGAGCAACGTCATCAAAAAAGAAGGCGGCGAGGTTGTTCGCGTTGATAACTGGGGTTTAAAAAATCTCGCTTATCGCATTAAGAAAAACCGCAAAGGTCACTACGTTGTAATGAACATTGCCGCTCCGGCAAAAGCCATCGCAGAATTTGAAAGAATTATGCGTTTCAACGAAGACATTATTCGTTACATGACTGTTAAAGTTGATGAATTCAGTGAGGATTCTTCATCTTCCAGCGACAAAGATTCAGTTGAAGAATAGGAGAGGACGTAATGGCTAAACAAGTTTTCTTTAAGAGAAAAAAAGCTTGCCCGTTTTCTGGTGAAGACGGTCTCAAAATCGACTACAAAGATGTAAAATTGCTTTCAAGATACATCTCTGAAAAAGGTAAAATTATTCCTAGCCGCATCACCTCTGTTTCCGCAAAGAAGCAAAGAGAATTGGCTAAGGCAATCAAACGTGCACGTTACATCGGCTTGTTGCCGTTTGTTGCTCAATAGTGAAGGAGAATGACTATGGAAATTATCCTTTTGGAACATGTCGATAAATTAGGTAAAATGGGCGACAAAGTAAACGTAAAGAACGGTTATGCCCGTAACTACCTTTTGCCGCAAAACAAAGCATTGCGCGCAACTGAAGCAAACATTGCTTATTTTGAAAAACAAAAAGCCGAGTTAGAAGCACACAACAAAAAATTGTTGGAAGCTGCTACTGCAAAAGCTGAGGCTTTGAAAGGTTACAGCGCTGTATTGATTCGTCAAGCAGCTGAAACCGGACAATTGTATGGTTCTGTTACCATCCGTGACATTGCCGCTACAATTAAAGCCGCTGGTTTTGACGTAGAACGCCGTTGTGTATACCTCGAAAACACCATCAAAGACTTGGGTGTTTACGAAGTAAAACTCAACTTGCACCCTGAAGTTTCACAAACCATTTTGGTAAACGTTGCCAGAACGGAAGATGAAGCTAAGAAGCAAGCTAAGGCTTACTCTCCGGCAGAATAAAAGTTTTATAAAAACTTTTGCAATAAAAACACCTCTGAT
>CALXOP010000115.1 GCA_944390035.1 uncultured Alphaproteobacteria bacterium
TGTCTTCAAAATCTTTTTCAATATTTTTTGAACCAACTAAACTATTTAAAATATTTAACTCAACTTTAATATCATCAACATTTTTATTCACCTTATCAAAATCTACGTAGTAGCAATAATCCGCAATACAAGGTCTAAATGTAGATAGCCATTCCTTAAAATCTCTTTTCATATATACCTCAATAGTTATGCCATTAGTCCGCCACCGCCTGCACCTTTTTCAGAGTATGCAGAAGTCCAGCCAGTTTGCCCTAATATACTTATTGATTTTGGCGGCATTAAATTTTTGTTTCCACATTCTTGGCATACTTCATAAAAGGGGCATTGTTTATAATTCGGATTAGCAATATTTGATTCAGCAAAGAGTGTTTTACATATTGCAATATCACCTTCTAAATCATTGCAGGGTAAAGTTCTCTTTATACATTTTGTTAATACATTCAGTTTCCCTTCTTCATGACAAATATTGCAATATTTTTTTCTAGGAGAGTGCCATTTAAAATAGTGTCCTTGTTCACATAAATAATGATATAATGATTCTCTGCATAATTGTTTACCAACAATATTGTAAATAAAATAATCTAACAAACAAGGACTTTTTATGTTTTCTTTTGGATATAATATATTCCATTTTTCCCAAACTTTTCGCCAGGCTTGTGCACTCATTTGATCTACATAACCATACTGGTAACAAAAAATATCTAAGAAACTAGATACTAATGGGATAGCACTTTTTAATATGCCTGTTCTGAGGGCAACTCGGACTGTATTAATGTCACTTGCTACATCTATTTTTTCAAAATTAGTAACATTTTTCCATATTCCTAATACGACCATATCTCTTATAAGCATATCAGCTTTTTTATTTCCATATCCAGAATTAGAATTAATTAACTGTTTTCGAAATAACTCTACATCATTATTAAAACAGGAGATAATTGAATATGGTGTTGATTTATGTTCAATTAAAAATTTACATATATTCTTTGCAAAATTAATTCTTTTGTCGTTTTGAGATAATGATGCCGTATTTATATTATTAATAAAATTATTTGGAGAAGCTTGAATATTGTTTTCATCAAATATTAAAGGGTCGTTTTTATATATTTGTGCTAATTCTTGAAAACTCCTCGAACCCCTGAAATCTTGATTTGCCGTCAATAATCGTACTCTACATATTTCTTCGTTTGATAGTCCTTGAGTATCCCAAACTTCAGTAAAAACCCGACCATTTGTTCTTATGAATACATCATGTAATACTTCTGCAACTTTTGTACAAGCATTTTCATCAATTTTTAAATCTAAAATTTCTTTATAATTTGAATGCCAAAATTTATGAAATTCTGAAAAATATTTATAGTTTTGATCTAGAACAAATGTCTCTCCAAGTTCATCTGAAGTTGTATATAAAAATTCGTTTATTGTTTTAATGGCAAGTCTTGATTTCTCTAGTTCTGTTTTTTCGGAGCCATATATTTTTTCTAAATTATCGTAGAAATTTTGCATCGCTGATTTCATTACAGTTCCTTATTAATAGTTCTTCACCAATACCTCTGTAATTTTGCCTCTGCCATCTGCATTTGCATTGATTTGACGTGAAGCGAAAACCTTTTTTATTTCATAATTTGCATATAATTCGTTTACTAATTTTGTATCCGAATTTGAAAGCATAAATTTAACACCCATTGAATCCAATTCATCGCAAACGTCTCTTAACTTAAACTGCATATCAATGTCAAATCCGTCTTTTGTGTAAGAAGTGAAACTTGAAGTTTCGTTCAAAGGAACATAAGGTGGGTCAAAATAAACAAAGTCATCCTTTTGAACTTTAGTTAAGATTTCTGAAAAATCTGCACACTTAATTTCTGTCTTGTTTAAAAGTTTCGAGCAATTCAAAAGGTTGCTTTCATCAATGATACGAGGATTTTTGTAATGTCCAAATGGAACATTGAATTGCCCTTGGGAGTTCACTCTATACATACCGTTAAAACAGGTTCTATTCAAATAAATAAACCGGCTTGCTCTCTCAATACTTGACAATCCTGCATATTTTTCAGATCTATCAATATTACGAATTTCTAAAAAATATTCTTTTGAAACTTCATGTTTGCCCAAGTCTTCAATAAGTTCATAAACGTTATCGCGAACAACTGAATAAAGATTAATCAACTCTTCATTCATATCAGAAATATAAGCATTTTCTGGCTGTAATTCAAAGAACAAAGCACCACCGCCAATAAAAGGCTCAAAATAACGGTTGTAAGATTTTGGCATGTTTTTAAGCAATTCAAACATAAGCTGACGTTTTCCACCAACCCATTTAACAATCGGATATGTTTCATTTTTCAATTGATCTAAAACTACTGCCATGCTCTATCTTTCTTTGAAAATGCTTGTTCAAACCTTTTGATAGAAAGGTCTAAATATTCTTTTTCTAAGTCTATACCAATAAATTTCCTGTCTAACTCTAATGCCATTATACCAGTAGTTGAGCTTCCTGTGAATGGATCGAGTATTAAATCGCCTTTGTTCGTTGACGCAAGGATTATGCGTCTTAACAATTCTAAAGGTTTCTGGGTCGGGTGCTTGCCGAATTCTTTTTCTGAAGGTTTGGGAGTATCTATTTGCCAAACCGAACGCATTTGTTTATTTGGCTTTTTAAGGTCATCATCGCTCCACTCCCCATTTTTCATTGCTTCATAATTGAAAGTATGCTTGCCTTTTGGGTCTTTCCTTGCCCATAATAAAGTCTCATGACTTGCCGTAAAATATCTACAACTCATATTTGGCGAGGCATTAGGTTTAAACCAACAGATGTCATTCAGAATTTTAAAACCTGCTTTCTGTAAAGCAAAACCACAAGCATAGATTGAATGATAAGTCCCTGATATCCAAATTGTACCGTTAGGTTTTAACACTCTTTTACAAGCATTGATCCATTTTTGATGGAATTCAAAATCTTCATCTAAACCTTTGCTTTCGTCCCACTTCCCCTTGTTAACAGAAACAACTTTGCCGGATTGACAGGTTATTCCACCATTAGAAAGCATATATGGTGGATCTGCAAAAATCATATCGACA
>CALXOP010000116.1 GCA_944390035.1 uncultured Alphaproteobacteria bacterium
TGAACACTATTTGCTCTTACCCCGCCCAATCCGGTTAGAGTAAGTAAGGATACTCCTATCACAAGCTGCTTTCTCATAATATACCTCATTATAACTGAACCCTATCAAGCTATAATTTAGCACAACACGAGAACAATGTCAAATATATTTATGAAAGATTTTATATTTTGGCTAATTTAGATACATATTTTAATATAATAAATTTTTATAGCCATTTGCATCAATTATTGTTTAAGTTGCTGTTCAAAACTTTCCACGGATTGATAATCGGTTTCGCTTTCGTCTCCTCCAAATGACCAAAAACTGATAAAGGCCATCATCAACAGAGAGCTCATCACAAATTTCAAAACCGAGGAGACCACGCTTGCGGCAGTTCTTTTGGTATCAATCGACACCCCGCCCCTGTAATACACCGGACGAAATGCAAAATTATAGATAATGGCTAACATCAATACCAACGCATAAAAACGATAATCCAAATAAATCATCGTAATTTGATCATAGCTCAAATCAAAATAACAAAATCCGCCCAAAACCAAGCCCAGCAAAACAAACGGATCGAGCAAAATACCCGACGTAAACAGAGCTTGAATCCCTTTAAGCATTATTTACTCCAAACGCGACGGCTTAAAACATTAGAATCATTTTTATAAGGATTCGGCCAAACACAGCGGGCTTTAGTCGATTGAACCAATTCCCCGTTACGATAGCGAGTCGTCGCCAACAAAGCCAAATTTCCTTTACGAACCACCACACGAGAAGGTGCCACAACTTTATTTTTATACCAATCCAAATTTTCTAACGCCTTTTGCATTGTATTCCTCCTTTCGGGTAGCCTAAATTAAATATAATTTACGCCCGAAAAGTAAATAAAAACTTAAAAACAAGAGTTATCACTTTGTTATACCGATTTTTTTGCCTCAAAGCCGGCAGATTTTTCCAAAACGGAAACAGTTTCGGCATTAACTTTTTCAGCCAAATCCACATCATCGCTCCAAACCCAAACTTGAATTTTAGGTTCAGTTCCCGACTTGCGCACCAAGACTTTACCTTTTCCTTGGATTGCTTGATCAGCTTGCTTAATGGCTTGTTGAAAATCAGGGTTTTCAAAGGCTTTAAGCATATCTTCTTTAGATTTAAACTTGCTATCCACACGTTTTCTAAACATTGGCAAAAACAAAGGAAACAGCTCACTCATTTTTTTGGAGCTTTTGAGCAAACCTTGAGACAGCACGAGGGCCGCCACCATGGCATCTCCGGTTTTACCGAAATCAGACAACACCATATGTCCCGATTCTTCTCCACCGAGGTTTGAGCCGTTCTTTTTCATCTCATCAATCACAAATCGTTCACCCACACCGGAGCGCACACATTTAATGCTCAGCGTGTCAAAAAATCTATCCAACGCCGGATTAGACACGATTGTTGCCACCACGGTATTGTTTGCCAAACGATTTTCATCTTTCAGGCATTTTCCTAAGAAAGCAATAATCTGGTCACCGTCCAAACGGTTACCCAATTCATCACAAACAATAATTCTGTCTCCGTCACCGTCAACGGCAATACCCAACTGGGCATGAGCGTTACGAACTGTTTCAATCATTTTTTCGGTATGTTGTGACCCGCAGTTAAGATTAATGTTTTTGCCATTTGGCTCATTACCGATAACAATAACACCGGCTCCCAAACTCATAAACACTTCGGGCATAATTTTATGAAAAACGCCGTTAGCACAATCCAGCACAACCCGCAAACCCGTCAATGGTTTATCTCCTTCAACGGCATTTAAGGCCTTATCAACATAACCGACCACGGCATCGGGAATCACTGTTGAAGTTCCGATTTCATCAGGATTGAGCGTAAAGTTATCTGCACTGATTGCCGCTTCGATTTTTGCGGTTTCTTCATCGGAGAATTTATCACCATAAGCATTAATCAGCTTAATACCATTATCTTGAAACGGGTTATGTGAAGCAGTAATCATCACACTCATATCAACATCCAATGATGGCGTCAGCATTGTAATTGCAGGGGTTGGAATAACACCGAGTTTAAGCACATCAACTCCTTGAGCATTAAAACCGGCACAAAGCGCTGCCTCTAACATTTCACCTGAAATTCGGGTATCTCTGGCAATGGCAACTTTCTTTTTATGGGTGCAAATCAATTCTCCGGCGGCCATACCCAACTTTAGCGCAAATTCTGCCGTCATTGGATAAACATTAGCCACACCGCGCACACCATCAGTCCCGAATAATTTATTTCCCATAGTAAACTCCTGCATTTAAAAATTTTTTTCGCAATAAAAGTATCATAAACGACACCTCAAAAACTACAAGTCCAAATCCAAGATATTAACCTCAACAAATATTCTGAAATATTACAAAAACAACCCGTTCCTCTTGCAGAACGGGTTGTCTTGAAAATGGCAAAAACCTAAATTTCAGGAACCGAAGAATGTGTCCTTTTAGATTCATCTACCGGGGACTCATCTGACTTATCAATTTTTTCACCATTGATAACTTTTTTGATTTCATCTCCGGTCAAGGTTTCGTATTCAATCAAAGCCTCAGCCAACAAGTTCCACTCTTTTTCTTTTTCTTTCAGGAGTTTTTTGGCCCCCTCATAACCGGTATTAACCAAGCGTTTGATTTCCGCATCAACCAAGCGAGCGGTTTCTTCACTCATATTTTGGTTTTGCGTTACCGATTTGCCCAAAAAGACTTCACCGGAATTTTCGGCATAGAGCACCGGCCCCAACAAATCGCTCATGCCCCATTCGGTTACCATGGAGCGAGCCAAATTGGTCGCCATTTGAATATCGCCTGATGCACCTGAGGTCACGGCATCATAGCCAAATTTCATTTCTTCGGCCACACGTCCGCCCATGGCCACCACCAAACGCGACATCATCTGCTGTCTGGTAATGGAGTAACGGTCTTTTTCCGGCAATTGTTGAACCATACCCAACGCTCTGCCCCGAGGGATAATCGTTGCCTTGTGAATTGGGTCAGACCCTTCGGTAAACAAACTGCAAATTGCGTGTCCGGCCTCATGATAAGCCGTATTCATTTTTTCACGCTCATCCATGGCCATGGACTTGCGTTCAGCCCCCATCAAGACCTTATCTTTGGCCTCATCAAATTCTTTTAGGGTAACTTTGCGTTTGTTTTTGCGCGCAGCCAACAAAGCCGCCTCGTTAACCAAGTTGGCCAAATCCGCCCCCGAGAACCCCGGCGTTCCTCTGGCCACAACGTCTAATTTGACGTCTTTTGCCAGAGGTACTTTCTTGACATGAACTTTCAAGATTTCTTCACGTCCTTTAATGTCAGGATTCGACACGGTAACCTGACGGTCAAAACGTCCCGGACGCAGCAATGCCGGATCCAAAACATCGGGTCGGTTAGTTGCGGCAATCACAATCACGTTTTGATTATCATCAAACCCGTCCATCTCAACCAACAACTGGTTAAGTGTTTGTTCGCGTTCATCATTACCGCCGCCCAAACCGGCACCACGATGACGTCCTACCGCATCAATTTCATCAATAAACAAAAGGCAGGGAGCATTTTTTTTGGCCTGAGCAAACATATCACGAACACGCGATGCCCCAACACCGACAAACATCTCCACAAAGTCCGAACCCGAGATTGAAAAGAACGGAACATTGGCCTCGCCGGCAACTGCTTTAGCTAATAAGGTTTTACCTGTTCCCGGAGGTCCAACCATCAAAACGCCTCTGGGAATACGACCGCCCAAGCGTTGAAACTTGGTTGGGTCCTTCAAAAAGTCGATGATTTCTTCAAGCTCTTGTTTGGATTCATCACATCCGGCCACATCGGCAAAAGTAACTTTTTTGTTATTTTCAATCAATCTGGCACGCGATTTTCCAAAACTCATGGCCTTGTTGTTGCCAGAATTTGCTTGGCGCATAAAATAAATCCATACCCCGATTAACAAAATCATCGGGAACCACGAAATAAAGATTCCCCAAAAAGTGTTAGAAGACGTATCTTCAGGCTTAGCCTCTACCTTAACACCGTTTTGTCGCAGGGTCTCAACCATGGAAGGATCATACGGCGCATAGGTATAAAAATTGCGCCCGTCGGTGAGTTTTCCCTCAATATTTGCCCCCGAAATCACCACTTCGGAAATTTTTTTACTTTCCGCTTCGTTCATAAAATCCGAAAAAGCCAACTCGGCATAATTTGCCTTTTTGGCGCTTTCGGTAAAGCTGTTCATTAACGAGGTCAGCAAGACAATCGCCACCAACCAAACAATAATACTTTTTCCTGAACTCATTTACATTAATTCCTTAAAAGCTTTTACACTTAATTCAATATAGGGTGTCACAATTCAAAACACAATAGGCATTTTGTTTTTCACCAATGCCACGCGAAGTTTATAGGGCAAATCCAAATGCGCATAATGCGAATTTTCTTTCACAAACGTCTCCCACACGGCCTTGGGCATTTTTTCTTGCGTGTGCGTCTCACGCACAATCCAGAGCTTGTGTTGAGCGACAAACAATTCACAATCCGAGAGCGTCGCCCCGCTAAAATTTTCATTATCGGGCTGCATTAACTTGATAACCAAACGTTCCACATCATCTGCACGCGGTGTATAGTCTTTGCCGCTGATTTTCTTGAGCACATCACTTAAAACCTGATAAACCAGTTCTTCATGGCTCTCGCGAAGAGCTTTCAACGAAATACAAACCCCGACCTCATCCCAAAATCTGGCATATTTGGCAATAAAATTTTCGACTTGCGCATAAATAAAATCACGGCTTTTTGCCAAAACTTTCATCGTGTCACCGATTCTTTGCAGCGAGATTCCGGTTTTTTCCTCCAACAGCGGCAAAAACTTGCGGATTCGACACCGCAAAAAATCATCACTTTGATTAGAGGGATCTTCCACCCAACGAATATCTCGTTCACGCAAATAATCTTTCAGCTCTTGAGGGTGAATATCCAACAACGGGCGCACGATTCTCAAATCTTTCCACGCCCCGACGCAACTCATTCCGCACAGACCTGCCAAACCGCTTCCTCTTTGCAAGCGAATAAAAAATGTTTCGGCTTGATCCTGCAGATGGTGCGCCACACATAATGTTTGCACCCCGTTTTGCCGACACCAATCATAAATCAGGTTATACCTTGCGATTCGCGCTGCTTCCTCAATACCTTGCGTTGGCTTTTTGCCCTCCCATGTCAGGATATGGTGCTCAATTTTGAAATGAGCCATCAACTGCGCCACATATTTGGCTTCGGCCAATGATTCTGGGCGCAATCCATGGTCAACACTCAAAGCCACGATTTTTTCGGCCCCGAGCCTTTCTGCCAAAATCAGCACCAATGCCAAAGAATCAGCGCCGCCGGAAACCCCGACGGCAACTTTTTCATCCTTCAAAAGTGATAAATCTAATTTTTGTGCTAAGGTCTGCATTTACGACCCAAAACTTATTTGCATTTAAGTTTACCGGCCTCAGCCTTGGCTTTATCAAGCAAGGTCTTATCGGCTTTGGGGAATTCTTTGGCCACATTTGTCAGCGCGGCACAGGCCTCGTCTTTTTTATTCAACTGGTTCATTGCCATCCCGAGTTTATACAAACTCTCGGCTCCCTTTGCGCCGTCTTTATATTTTTCATAACCTTTGCCGAATGCGACAGCCGCCTTGGCATAATTTTTCTGAGCATAATAAACCTCACCCAGCCAATATTGTGCATTTGCCGCCAACTTATCTTGAGCAAAACGATTCAAAACATCGCTAAAATTAGCTTCGGCCTTATCATATTGTCCGGCATTAAAAGCCTCAAGCCCTTGTTGATAAACTTTGTTGACATCTTGCTCTTGCTTGGGAGCCTCAACCGGAGCCAAATCGCCGCCTTTAATAGAATCTCCGACCAAAGACTTGGGCGCATTATTGGCCACCGGAGCCTCAAACTTTTTATTCTGAGCCTTGGTACCGGCACCGCCGTTTAAGGGCTTGCCTTCAATCATTTTAAAGCGAACATCAATATCTTTATTAATCATATCCATCCGGTCATTAAGTTGTTTAATTTTATAATTAACTTCCTCAATTTTACCGTTCATTTGGCGTAACTGTTCTTCAAAATCGCTCATTCTGACCATAACGTCGGATGATTTTCCGGCCGGAGCCTCATTTTGAGAGCGATAGATTTGCCTTTGCAAAACCTCGACATCAGAGCGCAACTCATCAACATCTGCCTGAAAAGCATATGGTTCAACCCCGTACCCCATTGCCGGAGCCGTTAACATTGCCACCAAAGCCAGACCCGAAACTGTCAATTTATTCATCATCATCTTAATACTTTCACAAAAAATTACGCCATATGTGCATTTAATTTAACGCCAAAAAACAATAATCTCAAGCCCCAAGCACTTATTTATCCCACGACACTTATGTATCTCACCCACAAAAAAAGAGTGCATCCCATAAGGATGCACTCTCTTAAAAACCTGTACTCTTAAAGAGGTATTAGTTACCAGCTTTAATAACGGTTACAGCACGACGGTTTTGAGCCCAAGCGGCTTCGTTGTTGCCCAAAACAGCCGGACGTTCTTTACCATAAGAAATGGTAGAGATTCTG
>CALXOP010000117.1 GCA_944390035.1 uncultured Alphaproteobacteria bacterium
CCTCTTAAGGTCTTTTTGACAGAAGTCAATAAAGTAGCCGGAGGACAAATCAAAAATTCACATCCGGGTTTGCCCAGTTTTTTAACTTCTGCAACGATTTCTTTTGCTAATTCAACACCTTCGGACAAAAGACCATTCATCTTCCAGTTACCGGCAATAAGTTTTTTACGAGCCATTTTCTTCATCCTTATAAAATTTATGTTTGATTTGTGCCTTTTCTAGCACAGCTGAAAAAATTTTTCCAGTATAAAAAACTTTTCAACATTAATATTTAATTCGTTGCATAAATTATTAAAATTGCCATATAATTGCACAGTTTTAAAAATATAACTGTTGTTATAGGATTTTTTTAGTTATGATGAATAAGTTTAGAAAACTTCAGGAAACATGGCTTTCCAAGTTTATTTTGATTTTAACGGCTCTTAGTTTTATGTCTTTGTTCGGCGTTTCGGGGTATATGGGAAGCGTCGGCAAAAATAAGCCCGTTATTAAAGTGGATGAATATGAAGTCTTACAAAGCGAAATTGCTCAGAGATTAGAGCAACAAATGCAAGTGGCTAAAGGATTGTTTGGCGATAATCTGGAGATTAACGATAATATTCGTAATGCCATGCTGCAAAGTATTGTACAAAAGGTGTTGACGGATACCATTATTCAAAAAACCGCCGATGTGGAAAATATTAACATCAGTGATAATTTGGTACGCAAAATCATTTATTCTCAGGCAGAATTCTTAGATGCAAACGGCCAATTTGACTTGCAAAAGCTCAGACGCGTTTTGGCTGCCAGCGGTTGGACCGAAAGTCGCTATATTGACAGTCTGAAACTTGATATTATCAAACAACAACTTATTCAAAATCCTGCAGATAATATTCATGTTCCTAATGTTTTGGCCGAATATTTGACCAAAGCGCAAAATCAAAAACGTATTTTCAAATATGTTAAAGTAGATCCTGCAAAAGTTAAAATCGATCGCGAGATTTCACAAGACGAAATTGAACAATATTATGAAGATTTTAATGCAGAATTCGTCGCTCCGGAAGAAAGAGATGTTTCCTTTATTGTTTTGTCAACAGATGATATTGCTAAAAAGGTAACTATTGATGATGCCGCAGTCGAGGCTTATTATCAGGAAAATATTGCCCAATTTGAAACACCTGAAACCAGAGATGTGTTGCAGATGGCTTTTGAAAATGAAGAAACCGCACAAAAAGCCAGCAAAGCTCTTAAAGAAGGTCAAGACTTTTACAAAGTTGCCAAAGAACTGGCCGGACAAGATAAAGCCGCTACCAATTTGGGATATGTATCTCAAGATATGTTGATTGCCGATATGGCTGAGCCGGTATTTGCGGCCGCCAAAGGTGATGTGGTTGGACCGGTTAAATCGGAAATGGGCTGGCATATTATGAAAGTTGCCGGTATTAAGTCTGGTTCAAAAATGGATAAAAATATGGCTAAAAGCAAAATCATCAGCACTTTGCGCAAAGACAAAGCCTATGAACAGGCTTACGAAATTTCGGCGCAAATTGAAGACAAAATCGGTGCCGGTGCTACTTTATCCGATATTGCCAAAGATATGAACGTTAAAATTTATGACGTTAAAGGTTTGAGTGAAGACGGAAAGGCTAAGAGCGAACCTAAAGCATATGCCTCTTTGCTCAAGAGCAATGACTTTGTTGATACCGCTTTTTCATATAATGTTAACGAAGTCAGTCAAGTAGTTGAAACCGATGACGGATTTATGGTCTTAAAGGTTAATGCCGTACGTGATGCGCACCCTAAAACCATTGATGAAGTTAAAGGCGAGATTGAGGCTCTTTGGGAAGCCAATGAAAGAAGTGCTATTGCACAAGAAATTGTCAATGATGTGATGCATGATTTGGAAACTGGCGAAGACATTGAAAAAGTTGCAGCCCGCAACCAATTAGCTCTTCTGAAAACAGCTCCCCTCACCCGTAGCAAAAATTTTGAAAGTATTGCTCCAAATGTGATGTTGGAACTGTTTCAAGAAACAGCCGGTGCGCCAAAATTAATTAATAATGACGGTGTACAGATTGTGGTTGTGGCGACAGATGTGGCTCCGGCAGCGCAACCCTCAAAAGATGAAGTACAACAAGTTGCCAGAAGAACAAAGATGGACTTAACCAATGATTATGCCTATACCTTAATTGAAGATTTTGGCTCGGATTATGATGTCAGAGTTAAATATCGGCTTTTAGGTTTGGCTGACTAGCTTAAGACACCATCCATCAGATGAGGGAGCTTGGAAAAAAAGCTCCCTTTCTTATTTCAAAAAATTGACAAAATCTAAAAATCATAATATAGTGCTCCAAATTTGAATTTTTATGTCTATTAATCTAAACTGAAGACTTATGGAAAATTTAGATGTGTTAGTGATTGTTCTCATTGTGGGGCTCATTATGATGGCGTTTCGTCATCAAATTTTGGAAATTATATGGAAAGTCTTTTATGCCAATTTGTCTGATGAACAGCTAGAAAGATTGGTTCGTAAAGAATATGAAACTTATGAACTTAATCGCCAGGCTTATACTGACGAAGGGCTGGATTGGCTGTTGCAAATGGCTAAGCATCTGCAAACCGTTTGGAAAGCTAAATATGATTTGGCAGTACAAAGCAGTAACGGTATGGCTTTTGAGGTTTTTGCTTTTTGGCAAAGGGCCGAAGAAAGACTCCAAGCCGAAATCAATCGCAGAAACTATTTTAATTCATTAACTTAAACTTCTTAAATGCCATGAAAATTTTTGTTATAATTTTGTTGTCTGTGTGGTGTCTTTACCTCATTGTGTTTTACGTGTGGCCGTTGATATTTGCTTTATCTTTACGGTGTCTTTCAGAACGTAATTTAGAGGCATATCTCATAAAATGTTATCGTAAATTTCAGAATAGTCCAAGGAACGTTAATGATAAATCCCTTGCCCAACTTTTGAACTTGGCCATGCATTCTTATGAGTTTTGGAATGAGCTTAAAAGTTCGATTCAGGAATCATTAGCTCAAGAAACTAATGCTCAAGAGAAGGCTAATTTGCAAAACGACATCATTTACTGCGACCAAAAGATTGATTTTTGGGGAGGTGCGTTAGAAACACTCCAAAAAGAAATTCAACGAAGAGAGTATTTTAACTCTTTCCGTAATTAAAAAAAAGAGCCGATTTAATATCGGCTCTTTTGCTCTTTTTAGGGCTTAAAAATTATATAAGTCAGTTCCTATTTCGCCTGCTTTTTGGCAAAGCGGAAAATAGTAAAAATAAGTGCTGATCAGAAGTAATGCCACAACCGGAACAGCCACTTTTTCAAACGGAAAATGAGCGTGTCCGCCGTTTTTGGCTTTCATCCATTGATAGAAATCAGACGACCAAAGCATTACAAATGCGCCGACAATGGTGCTGAACAAAAACGGATCCATATAGAAAATACCAATCACTTGGGCATTATAAGGAATTTCGCTGATATAAACAAAACCAATCATAGCGACACTGATGATTTGTATTAACCAATCACGTCCCTTAAATACCCAGCCTTTGGAATCAAACCATTTGATTGTCCAAAAACCAATCATAACAAGCATAGCTCCGGCCCAGACGCCCACAACACTGTCATCAACGCCCAACTGTCTGGCAATTTCTAAGGATGCCCCAACAGCAACCGTGCATACGGCGCAAGCCGGATTGGCATAAGCCGGCCAAGCGACCACAAGGCTGAACAAAACAAGTAATGTCATTATCATATTTAATCCTTTCTTATATACCAATATTTATATGTAATATAAATACTATGTATTAAAAGAGTCAAGTATATATTTTTTCGTTACTTTAATTATGTTGCCTTATTCCTTAGAATCAAGAGACTTTTCGGATTTATCCTGTTTTTTATTTTGCTCACGCAGATAGCGTCTGGCTATTTTAAGTGCATTTTCAAACGTTGAGGCTGCCGATATGGTGTGATAATCGATGCCTTCTTCCAAAAAGACTCTGTGCAAAACACGGTGCGGTTGTTTTTTGACGTTTGAAAAGATAATCTTAGTGCCGGCTTCGCGATATTTTTTGACGAACTCTACAATGATATTTGCACCCGTCGCATCAACAACCGGAACATAGCCCATGCGCAAGATTAAAACTTTAGGCGCATCGTGGATACTTTTGAAAAATCTGGATACTTGAGAGGCTCCGCCAAAAAACAGAGGACCGGACAAACGCAAAGACATAACACCTTTTTGGTTTAAGACTTCGGTTAAATCGCTGCCGCCTCCGACATCTTGCAAAACTTCCTCATCATTTTCAATTTCAATTTCGCGACTCATGCGGTGCATAAAGATGATGCTCGCCATAATAAAGCCAACCGAAATTGCCGTATTTAAGTCAACCAATACGGTTAAGAATAAGGTGGTTAGCAGCGTATATCTATCTCCTCTCGGACCCATGACGAGTTTATAGATTTTCTCAATATTCATCATATTCCAACCCACAATTATCAGCACGGCCGACAAGCACGCTAAAGGAATATATTTGGCGGCCGGTGATAACAACAGCATAAATAGCAGTAAAAATACTGATTGCATAATGCCTGCTATCGGGGAAGATGCATGGGCTTTAAAATTGGTGGCCGTACGTGCAATGGCGCCCGTTGCCGGAACTCCTGCAAACAAGACGCAAGCTAAGTTGGCAACGCCCTCACCGATTAATTCGGCATTAGAGTTGTGATTGTCACCACTCATACCATCTACCACCGTAGCGCTTAACAGAGATTCAACTCCGGCCAAAAAGGCAATGGTTAAGCCGCTCGGAATTACTTTGAAGAACAGGTTCCAATCAAAATTCGGCAGTTGCGGTGCCGGCAAAAAGTGCGGAATACCGCCAAATTTGTTGCCGATGGTTTCTATGTTTAAGCCAAACAGTGCGACTATTAACGTAGCTCCGGCCACACTAACTAAATAAGCCGGAAGTTTGGGTTGTTTTTTTTGAATATAAAAAATAACCGCAAATGAAAACAAAGAAATAAGAACCGAATTGAGGCTCATTTTATCCAAATTATGCAGATAAACATTCCACTTGGGCAAGACTTCTGCCGGAACATTGTCGATTTGCAAGCCCAGCAAATCTTTGACTTGCGTTGAAATCAACAATAAGCCGATACCGGCCGTAAAGCCTACGACTACCGGATAAGGAATATATTTAATATAAGTTCCAAGTTTGAGATAGCCTGCCAACATTAGGGTTATGCCGGCCACAATCATGGTCATGGCTAATCCGTCATAACCAAACTGTTGCATAACACTAAAAATGACCACAACAAATGCACCGGTCGGGCCACCGATTTGGTATCTGCTTCCGCCCAATAAGGCAATGAAAAATCCGGCAACAATAGCCGTATATAAGCCTTGAGCCGGTGTAACACCTGAAGCTATCGCTAAGGCCATTGCCAGTGGGATTGAAATAACGGCTACCGTTAGGCCGGCTATGCTATCGCGTCTGAATTTGCTTAAATCATAGCCTTTACGTAATCTTTCAACTAATTTTGGGGTGAAATTTGCATCATAATATTCACCAAATTTCTTTAATAATGCGTACATCTTCCTGACTTTCAATGTTTTCTTGATTCTTGTTCTTTTTTTGACCGCAATAGAACTACAACTTTTTTATTTTGCGTCAAGATGTTATGCACAAAAAATTACATTTTTTTGAACTTGTCATTTGTATTGCTTTTTTATATGTTAGCGAAGGAGAAGAATATGAGAGATTTAATCAACAAAGCAGAGACAACCCATTGCTTGACTAAAGAGGAACTGCTTGCCTTATTGAAAGATGAAAATTCTTGTGAAGATTTGTTTGCTGCGGCAGACAGAGTTCGACATGACTTTGTCGGAGATGAAATTCACTTGCGGGGGTTAATCGAATTTTCAAACATCTGCAAAAATAATTGTTGTTACTGCGGATTGCGCCGCGAAAATACAAACATTAAGAGATACCGCTTATCGATACAAGAGATTTTGGACACGGCTAAGCTCGGTAAAGATTTGGGCTTTAAGACGCTGGTTTTGCAATCGGGTGAGGATTTGTATTTTTCACCGGAAGTTATGACGGAAATTATTAAAGGAATTAAATCACTCGGGCTGGCCTTAACTTTGAGTATCGGAGAAAAATCAAAACAAGATTATTTGACTTATCACCAAGCCGGGGCCGATCGCTTTTTGCTGAGAATCGAAACAACCGATAAACAACTCTACCAAAAACTTGATCCATGGATGGATTGGGACGTGCGCAAGGCTTGTTTGGATGATATACGAGAGGTCGGGATGGAAGTCGGTTCAGGTTGTTTGGTCGGGTTGCCGGAGCAAACCCTTTCCTCTTTGGCCGATGATATTTTATTTTTTAAGCAAATTGATGCGGATATGATAGGTATCGGGCCTTTTATTCCGCATCCTGATACGCCTCTCAAAAATGCGGCAAAAGGTCCTTTTCTTTTGGCTCTTAAAGTAATGGCCCTTACACGCTTGATTTTGCCCGATATTAATATTCCGGCAACCACGGCAATGGAAACACTCATGCCAAACGGACAAATTAAGGCCTTACAATCCGGTGCAAATGTGGTTATGCCCAATATTACACCATCGGCTTGCCGCAAATTTTATCAGCTTTATCCGGGCAAAGCGCAAACAAATTGTCTTTTTCACCCGATTAGAGATGAATTTGCGCTTAAGTTTGCAGCCATCGGGCGCACGGTTGCTCAAGATTGCGGTGTCAGCCCTCATTTTGTGGCGCGCAAAGCAAAAAATTTATAAAATGCTTCAACAACCTCTTATAAAGCTCTTGAAAATTAATATTTATTGCTTTACACCAAGAGCCAAAAGTGAGGAAAAATGTCAGATTATTTACAACAATTAAAACGTTATATTAAAGATATTGCAAAGTTAGCTCTACCGATTACCACAGCATTTGTGGCCATGGGATTAATGGGTATTGTCGATACAATGATTGTCGGTAACTATAATACCGACCAGTTGGCCTATATCGGTTTGGCAAACTCGGTATTTGTGGTGTTGTTTACAATTCCTATCGGTTTGCTGCAAGGAGTGTTGATTAAGTCCTCACAAAAATTCGGGGCACACAAATTTCAATCAACCGGAAAAATTTATCACGAAGGGCGCAAATATTCATTTTTGCTCGCCGTTATCTTTACGTTGCTCGGCATTCAAGGCGAAACAATTTTGCGCCTTCTCGGACAAGATGAAGATATGGTAAAACACGGCGGAGAAGTTTTGCGGATTTTTGTGTTCTCTATTCCCTTTATTTTAATGTATGTTAATGCCAATTTCTTTTTGCAATCCATTCGTCGGCCTTATGTCGGTATGTATGGCATTATTGCGGCAAATGTCTTAAACATAATCATTAACCCGGTTTTGGTATATGGCAAATTTGGCTTGCCTGAGTTAGGCGCCATCGGGTCGGCAACTTCTACTTTGATTGTGCGCATTTTTTTAGCGGCATATATTCTGTTTTATATTCACAGAATGCGTAAAAATCCTAAGCTCAACAAACGTTTTGGATTGGACAGGAGTTATACGACTTGGTGGAACGACAGCAAAAGAACACGCAAAATCGGATATGGTATTGCCATTATGACCATTGCCACCAACGGTTCTTTCTCGCTTGTGAGCACCTTTGCCGGTTGGATGGGGCAACACACGATGGCGACTTTCGTGATTATGATTAATGTCAGCACCTTGCTGTTTATGATTTGTTTTTCCATTTCTCAAGCAACATCCATTGTAGCGGCTAATGCTTTTGGCAGAAAAGATCGTCAAGGAATTTTGATTGCAACAAACGCCGGCTATGTCATTTCTCTGACGACAATCATTATTCTTATTGCGATTTTATATACCTTTCCTAATCAGGTGTTTGGAGTCTTTACCAATGATAAAAGCGTTCTCAATGTTATTAACGGCTTATTGTTCTATGTCGTAGCCGATTTGTTTATTGATGCCCTACCCTTAAATATCAGCGGAGCACTAAATGGTCGCGGAGATGTAAAAATTCCAACCATTAACCAAGTTATTTCTTTTCTTGGCGTACGCGTTTGGGCTTGCTACTTCTTCGCCTTTACTTTAGGCCTTGGGTTGAAAGGTTTGCCTATCGGTTTGGCCTGCGGCGGATTATCCTCTCTAATCCTTAATACCTTACGTTTTGGCTACCTTATCCGACGTGATAAGGTTGAAGGTTTGCGATAAAAATGTGATTTTCTTTCTTTTTTGTCTAGACATTTCACAAAAAAGGTGTTAACCCTTTCTTGAAAATGTCTTATTATTTCTATTATATGTGTAAAAAGTTCTTGTTGACTGGTCTGGTCATGGCCGCAGTCTGCTGTTTGCTATCGTGTAATGGCGGACAGGATAAAATTTTGAGCCAAGTTCAGTTTGAGAACTATCGCTCAATAAAAGAAGTAGCGGAAGGTAAATCTTTAGATCGAACCAAGTTTGTCTTGCCAAAAGATGATTCTTCGTTCGGGAAAAAACTTTACTCCGAAAAGACTATCTGTTTTACGGATGTTACCTCGAATGAGTTTGGTGCCAGAACTTGCACTGCCGATATTTATGAAAACGGTATCAGCATTGAAGTCGATGGTCATAAGAGCTATTTTGATGCCGCCGGTCTGGAAATGTTGCCCCAAAATCGGGAAATGACCATAACGGCGATGCCTTCAGATATTCCGGGTGCTCCTTGGCAGCCGGCGGTCGTTCTTTTGGAAGCTGATACCAATTATTGGATTTATACGTCCCTTTACAATAAAGGCGATGCGGCTCACCGAAAGACACAACGTATTGAAGGTTGGTATTGGGAATATGCCAAACGGCAAGGATATGAATATAATGTCCTGCTGTTAAATTAAATTTATTTTATTTTTAATTTTATGATTATGAAAGCGTTATATTTCCTGATAATGTTTTTTTGTTTGGCAGGATGTCAGTCCTCTTCAACCAAGCAATATGTGATTGATAAAGTAAATGTCGATTTGGCAAAAGCCGTTCGCTTGATTTATATGACAGATTCGGATAATTCTTTGGATTTGTCAAAATGTCATCCAATCGATTACTTTAGAACGCTCACACCTCCTGATGATTTTGGCGATATGTATGAATGTGTTGCCATTCGATATCAAGAGGGTCTGCTTTTTTCGGTGGACGGAAGCGGTGCCGTATATTTCTTTGACAATGATAAATTAAAGAAGCAAAACGGTATTTTTTCGGCCGTTCCGACAAAAGATAATTATTGGTTGCCCGCAGTCGTAACTTCAGACGGACAATCTGCCGGTTACGAATGTGTTGCAAACGAAACTAATTCTCTATATTATATAGTTGGATTAGAACAACAAAGATTAAAATTAGAAGATATGGGGGTTAAATATAATCCTTTCAGTCTTCCCTTAGTTGAACCAAGTAAATAGAAAAACATTATGAAAGCAAAGTTTTTTATGGTAGGTCTGGTCATGGCCGCTGCCGTTGTGTGTCTGTCTTGTGGTGGTAACACAAAAGAAAAAAAATTAAAGGAAATTGCTAATGGCGTCGAACAATTAGAAAACGACGTCAAAAATCAGCCGGTTCCGGATGATGAAGTGTTGATAAATCATGTCTTGTACCAAATCTCTGATACAAGAAAGATTTATAATCATCGGGGGATGGAAACAGATACCCCAGATTTTGGACATGATGTCTTTACATATAGACGGACTTTGTTTCCCAAAGAAAACGGAGGGTTTGAAGTCGGCTACATGGTAAAGACGACAAAGGGTGTTACCCTGCAGGCTAATAAGGCATTCTATTTTTACAATACCTTAGGCTTGACGGATGACATTTTGGAAATATATTCCGTTTCCGGCGTTATTCGGGCCGATGGGTCTATCATTCCGGTCAGAATTACAATTCCGACGGATAAAAATCCGATTATGTGGAAATGTAAAGACTCTGACGTATTAACCTTTGAGCCCTTAATTCGGTTGGATTTTAAACTCAGTTATACAGTAAAACAACTGAAAGATTACTGTAAGGCGCATGGTTTAAAAGCAGATGCCGTGCCGTATCTCTTCTTTACGGATGATTAAAGGCTTTAGGCAAAAATAAAACCCCAAATGATTTTTTTCATTTGGGGTTTTGCTTTTTTTAGATGACCTTATTTGGCAATGAGTTCTTGGACTCTTGCTTTTAATTTTTCCAAAATGTCTGATTTTGGTGTATATTTTTCTTCAAAAGGTTCAACCGTGGTCCAGCCTAAGTCTTCAAATACGGCTTGGATTTGTTTTACAACACCCGGCTTCCAGCCATATGAGCCAAAGCACATAGCTGTTTTGTTCTTGGGGGCCAAACCATGCATATAAGTTACAAAAGCGGCAACTCGCGGAAACAGTTGATTGTTTAGGGTTGGATTGCCGATGACAACATATTTGGCATCTAAGAAGTCAACCATAACTTCAGAAACATTTTTAGTTGCCAAGCAATGCTTTACGACAGGAATTCCCGCTGCTTGGAATTCGCCCATAATGGTTTCGGCCATGGTAGCGGTTGCTCCCCACATGGTGTCATATACAATAACGGCTTTACCTTCATTTTTGCCACTGGCCCATTTGGCATAAGCGTTCAAAATGGCAGATACTTCTTCTTTGCCGGACCAAATGCACCCATGAGACGGCGCAATCATCTCAATATCTAAACCCATTGAACCTGCCGTATCCAATGCTTTTTCGGCCTGAGCTCCGTATGGGAACAATATATTGGCATAGTAGCTCTTTGCTTCTTGCATAACGCAGTCAAACGGCGCATCTTTGACAAACAATGCATCGGTGGCATAGTGTTGACCGAATCCGTCGTTGGACAAGAGAAGTTTATCTTCCTTAACATAGGTCATCATCGAATCCGGCCAGTGCAACATCGGCGTCGTCATAAAGGCCAAGGTTCTTTTACCAATGTTCAAAGTCTCGCCTGATTTGATGATTTGATAATTCCAACCAGTGGTATCAAAATGTGCTTCCAGAGCCATTTTGCCGGCAGAGTTAGTCACAATGACTGCTTGCGGTGCTAATTTCATTAATTCGGGAATATTGCCGGAGTGATCCATTTCAACGTGGTTGACCACGATATAGCTTATTTTGCTGAAATCGACCACGCTTTTAATGCGGGCAATGTTTTCGTGAGACATATAATATTTTACACCGTCAACTAATGTGATTTTATCATCCATAATCAAATATGAGTTATAGGTTGAGCCGTGCGGTGTGCTGTAGCCATGGAATTCCTTTAAATTCCAATCCTTCACCCCTACCCAATATATGTCTTTTTTGATTTCAACCGCTTTCATGGTTTTCTCCTTTAATATTGTTAAAATGTTGTTATATACATAATCCCTAAAATTGTTCTTGACAATCATAATTTAAAGCTATAAGCAAAAAAATAATAATCATTATCACTTTTATGAGCGGGTTATGAAATATTCTAAACAAAGAGAGCTTATTTTGAAGACTTTACAAGAAAATGTTATTCATCCGACGGCCGATGAAATATATCATCTTGCGCGCAAAGAAATGCCCTCTTTGAGTTTGGCGACCGTTTATCGTAATCTTAATCAATTAGCCGAAAACCATGTTATTCGCAAGATTGAGAGCTTGGACGGGTCGGTGCATTTTGACCATAACTTGTGTAATCATTATCATTTTATTTGCACTAAATGTCATAAGGTTTATGATGTGCCTTATGACGTTGCTCCCGATTTGGCCAATAAAGTATTGGCTAAGACGGGTTTGTGGGTTGAAAATTTTGATATTTCCTTTAAGGGAATTTGTCAAAACTGCAAAAAATTTAACTAACGTTCTAACAAAAAGGAGAAACAACTATGGAACTTAAAGGCTCTAAAACCGAAAAGAACTTGATGGATGCTTTTGCCGGCGAATCTATGGCTCGCAACAAGTACACCTACTATGCTTCTAAAGCTAAGAAGGAAGGATACAACATTATTGCCGACAAGTTTGAACAAACCGCTAACAATGAAAAAGAGCACGCTAAAATTTGGTTCAAACTTTTGCATGAGGGTCAAGTTCCTGATACTATGACCAACCTCAAAGATGCTGCAGCCGGTGAGCATTATGAGTGGACCGATATGTATGACCGCATGGCTAAAGAAGCTCACGAAGAAGGCTTTACCAAAATTGCGTTCTTGTTTGAACAAGTTGCAAAAATCGAAAAAGGTCACGAAGAAAGATATAATGCTTTGCTCAACTCTTTGATTGAAGGCAAAATTTTTGAACGCCCGACCAAAGTTATTTGGGAATGCGCTAACTGCGGACATCG
>CALXOP010000118.1 GCA_944390035.1 uncultured Alphaproteobacteria bacterium
TAATGTTACTAAAAAACAATTTGTTGCTCGTAGCAATTTCAATTTTAGCATTAACTTCTTGCAAAGAAGATAACAATGCCGCACAAAACCAATCACAGGCTCCGGTCGTTTCCGCCATCAGAGTAGAACCGCAAAATATTCCGTTAACATTTGAATATGCAGCACGCGCGCAGGGCTCCAAAGAAACCGAAGTCAGAGCCAGAGTAGGTGGAATTTTGCTCAAACGCAATTATGTTGAGGGTTCCACGGTAAAAGAAGGCGATGTCTTATTTGAGATAGACCCGGAGCCCTTTAAGGTTGCCTTGGCTCAAGCTAAAGCCTCTTTGGCGCAAAATCAGGCTCAACTCAAGGCTGCCGAAACCCAATGGGCCAGAATCTCAAAACTGTTTGAACAACATGTTGTCAGTGAAAAATCGCGTGATGACGCTCTGGCCAGCCTGGATTCGTTACGCGCCAGCACTCAGTTGGCACAAGCCCAAGTTGATAAAGCAGAGCTCGATTTAGGTTATACGACAGTAAGAGCCCCCATAAGCGGTGTTACCAGTATGGAAGCTCAGTCTGAAGGCAGCTTGATAAGCACAACGGATAATTCAAGTCTATTGACCACGATTACGCAGCTGGACCCGATTTATGTTATTTTCTCTGCCTCAGAAAATGAAATTTTATCTTTGACCAACATGGTAGAAAGAGGCTTAATTACCAATCCGTACAACACCAAGGATATTAAAGCCAAAGTAAAATTTGGTAATGATACGGTATATGACCAAGAAGGAGAAATCAACTTCATTAATCCGAGTATTGATGAAAGTACGGGTACGGTAAAATTGCGTGCCGTCTTTCCAAATCCGAAAGGAAAATTGCGCCCCGGACAATTCTTGCGTTTGCTGATGGAAGGCATGACCCGAATTAATGCCTTAGTCGTTCCGCAAGAGGCCATTATGCAAGGCGCAGATGCTACCACTGTCTATCGCGTAAATTCACAAGGCCTGGTTGAGAGTGTAAGTGTCCAAACCGGACTGACCACCAAAGACGGCGGTTGGATTATTGATAGCGGTTTAAATCCGGGAGATATTGTCATCACCAGCGGAGTAATGAAGGTTCGCCCCGGTATGAGTGTTAAAACCACCATTTCAACCAATTCGGAAGTTCCGGCAGAAATCGTTGAAGAAGAATAGACTAAAGCGAGGCAAAGATGTTTTCAAAGTTTTTTATTGAGCGTCCGATATTTGCAACGGTTATTTCTTTAATAATCGTGCTGGCCGGTCTGGTGTCAATGAAAGTTTTGCCGGTTGAGCAATACCCGAATATCGTTCCGACCGAAATTCAAATTTCGGCGACATATCCGGGTGCAACGGCAGAAGTTTTGGCTGATACGGTTGCCGCTCCGATAGAACAAGAAGTCAATGGCGTTAAGAATATGATTTATATGTATTCAACCGCCTCATCACAAGGTTATTTAACTATCGGTGTTGTGTTTGATATTGGAACGGATCCGGACCAAGCCACCATTGACGTTAACAACAAAGTGCAAATGGCAACCCCAAAATTGCCGAGCGAAGTTACCAAGCAAGGTGTAACGGTAGAAGAAAAATCCAACTCGATTTTGCAAGTTATCACCATGCGTTCGACTTCCAAACGCTATGATACGGTTTTTGTTTCCAACTATGCATTGCTCAACGTTTTGGATGAGTTAAAACGTATTAAGGGTGTCAGCGATGCCACATTGTTTGCCTCGCAAGATTATTCAATGAGAATATGGCTCAGCCCGGATAAATTGGCTGACTATAACCTCACGCCGCAAGATGTCGTCTCCGCCATCCAAGAGCAAAACTCCCAATTTGCCGCCGGACAATTTGGTCAAGAGCCGATGGATGAATATGTGGCTTATACCTATACCGCCAACACCAAAGGCCGTCTGGTTAATGAGGAAGAATTCGGCGACATCATTTTGCGCACGGATGAAAAGGCCGGTATTTTGCGCCTGAAAGACGTTGCCAGAATTGAACTGGGTGCGCAAGACTATGGTGTGTCCTCTAAATTTAACGGTGAAGACGCGGTTGCCTTTGCAATTTATTTGCAATCAAACGCTAATGCATTGGAAACAGCAGCTGCCGTTCGCAACAAGTTAGAAGAACTCTCCAAACGTTTCCCGGATGGTATTGTGTATGATATTCCTTACGACACCACGCTTTTTGTAAAGGAATCAATCAACGAGGTTGTTCATACCTTTGCCGAAGCAATTATCTTGGTAGTTTTGGTGGTCTATATCTTTTTGCAAAACTTCCGTGCCACGTTGATACCGATTTTGGCGGTTCCGGTTTCAATTATCGGTGCCTTTGCCGGTATGTATGCACTTGGTTTTTCAATCAACTTATTGACTTTGTTCGGGTTGATTTTGGCCATTGGTATTGTGGTCGATGATGCGATTATCGTGTTGGAAAACGTCGAGCGTATTATGGATGAGGAGGGACTATCCCCGAAAGAAGCCGCAATTAAATCCATGCAAGAGGTCTCCGGCCCGGTTGTCGCGGTAGCATTGGTCTTGGCTTCCGTGTTTATTCCGATTGCCTTTTTAGGCGGTATGACCGGTGTTATGTATAAGCAATTCTCGGTTACCATTGCCGTCTCGGTTTTGATTTCGGCCTTGGTTGCTTTGACCCTGACGCCATCTTTGTGCGCGCTGATAATCAAGCGTCGTGCCTCAAAAGCCAAAGAAAACCAAAAATGGGTCTTCTTCCGCTGGTTTGATGACTTGTTTGCCAAAATCACGGAGATGTATTTGGCTGCCGTCAAATATTTCTTGGCCAAAAGAAAAACGGCGGTGGTGATTTATCTGGCCATTTTTGGACTCATTCTTTGGATGTTTAAGCAAATACCGGGAGGACTGGTCCCACAAGAAGATATGGGAAATTTGCTGATGGCATACGATATGCCGGCAGCAGCCTCTCTGCAAAGAACAGAAAAAATGACCGATAAGGTCTCGGAATTGTTGCTTAAAAACCCCAATGTCGAAGGCCTGACAACCGTTAATGGATTTAACTTACTTTCGGGTTCGCAAAATACCTATTCGGGTGTAAGCTTCATCACCTTAAAAGATTGGGGCTTACGGCAAAGTGAATCGCAAACTGCCGATGCACTGACCCAAGTATTCACGGGCTATGGCATGAGCCAACCCGAAGGTATCGGCTATTCATTTAGTATGCCGCCGATTATGGGAATGAGCACGACCGGAGGCTTTGAAGCCTACGTTCAAAACCGTGCCGGTCACACGCCGCAAGAATTGATGGCCGAAACCCAAAAATTAATAGATGCCGCCAACAAAAATCCGGCATTAAGCAATGTCCGCACCACATTTTCGGTATCCACCCCGCAATATCAAATTGACCTGGATAGAGAAAAGGCGCGTGTTCTTAATGTTCCGATTAATGCAATTTACACGGTTATGCAATCTACCTTTGGTAACTTATATGTTAATGACTTTACGCACCAAGGGCGCAACTTCCGTGTAACGGTTCAGTCCGAGGCCAAATTCCGCCGTACGCCGGATGACTTGCGCTATGTCTATGTAAAGTCAAATGACGGACAGTTAGTTCCTTTGTCAACTTTGATTAAGGTAAAACGTGTCACCGGACCAGAGTTAATCAACCGCCTAAACATTTTCCCTGCGGCCAAAGTTTTGGGTGATCCGGCACCGGGTTATTCATCCGGACAAGCCATCGCCGCAATGGAAGAGGTGGCAGACCAAGTTTTGGATAAAGATTATTCGTTATCTTGGATTGGGTCAGCTTACCAAGAAAAACAAGCCGGCGGCACCTCAACCCAAGCCTTCGTGTTTGGTATCATCATGGTCTTCTTGATATTGTCGGCACAATACGAAAAATGGTCTTTGCCGATGGTCGTTATTTTATCCGTTCCGTTTGCCGTTTGCGGTGCGTTAATGGCAACCTTGCTGAGAGGAACGCAAAATGACTTGTACTTCCAAGTTGGTCTTGTAACCTTAATTGGCTTGGCCGCTAAAAACGCTATTTTGATTGTTGAATTTGCCGTAATGCAGGTTCAAACAGGTCTAAGTTATGCGCAGGCAGCGGTGGAGGCGGCAAAACTTCGTTTCCGTCCGATTGTGATGACCTCTCTTGCGTTCACATTGGGCGTTGTGCCTTTGGCGACCAGTACGGGTGCGGGCGCAGCCAGCCGTCACGCCATAGGCACGGGCTTAATCGGCGGTATGTTAATGTCCACCTTTATCGCCACGTTGTTTATTCCGATGATGTTTGCCATTATAGGGGAAACCTTTGATGAAGAAAACATCGTTCGTAAGAAAATTAAAAAACGTGCCCTCAAAAAAGGACGTCCGCTGTTAAAAGATAAGCGTAAATAAAATAAGGAGCCTCTCAGCAGAGAGGCTCTTTTATTTATATGCTTTAGCCAAAAGAAAAAACTTAATCTAATATTGTTTGACAAACGGTAAAAAATATGCTAAGTTATAACGTGATAAGGTTCAGTTATAATGAGGTATATTATGAGAAAGCAGCTTGTGATAGGATTA
>CALXOP010000119.1 GCA_944390035.1 uncultured Alphaproteobacteria bacterium
GGTTCGGAGCGGATAGTTGGTGAAAACAAATTTTGGACTTGAGCTGAAAACTTAAGTCCAAAATGCCGTTTGAACCTTACGGCGCGAGAAGGACCCGCTTGCGGGAGTATCCAGTCCTGTACTCTCCGCCACTAAAAGCCGCCTATGAGAGTAGGCGGCTTTTGTATTGGAGACAGGACTAGTACTCAGGAACCTAAGCTTGCGGCAGTCGCTGTCGCTTTCTTTGCTCGCTAAGGTTTTCTGAGATGTTGCAGATAAAAAACTGACGTTGGTCAGTTTTTTACTTAGCCATTGTACTCTCCGCCACTAAAAGCCGCCTATGAAAGTAGGCGGCTTTTGTATTGGAGACAGGGCTAGCACTCAGGAATGTGTTAGATTAGTAAATTTTTTATCATTAGAAAATAAAATATCTTGCTTCAATTCAAAAAATATTAGACAATAACTTTATTATAAATTTTGAAAAGATTTTTGCCTATGAAAAATGTATTATCGTTTTTTGTTTGTTTATTGTTTCATGCACTTCTACTCCTGAGTATGTTTTTAAGACACAGATTGCTTTTAAACCACAAAATAATACGTTGGTGTATATTAATGGGGCCTCAAAGGATGTTTTGACCACTAAATTAAAACCCATTGTAGAAGAATATTTAGTACAAAATCATTTAAAGGTGACAGATAATTTAAAAAAAGCAAAATATGTTGCGAATTATGGAGTAATATCTGAAGCTTATCAAACAACAACTGCTGTTCCTGTATTTGGAAAGACTGGAATAAATTCAATCAATACATATTCAAATGGATTTCTTAATGGAAATTCTTTTGGAACGTATGGTTATGGAATGTATGATGGTTCTTATACTGCAAATTATTTCGGTAATACCCAAACAACAGTTAACTATGATTATGGCGTTACAGGCTATTCTCAAGTGATTGAAAATCATTTTATGCGAATTTTTGCTTTGATTTTGAAAGATGTTAAAACGGATTCTGTTGTTTACGAAGCTTCTATTATAGGAAATACTTTTAGTGAGGATAATGAATTTTTGAATTATATAAAACAAATATATTTGCAAAATCCAATTATGATGGATGCTCTTATTCAATATGATTGTTATACAGAACAGAGTGCGGTTTGTCAGGCAGTACAATAGAAAACAGCGGCTTATGTGTCATAAGCCGCTGTTGTTTTAATGTATGGCGATACTTACAAATATAGATATAATCAGCCAGCACATAATCAGCCAACCACTAACATTACTCCCGTATTGGGAATGAGCGTATCCTTCTTTTCTATCTATTTTTTCATCGATGATTAATCCGATGATACCACTTAAAAATAACCCGACAACAAATATGGTTATGCCGTTGTCTTTGAGAAAATTAATGAGTTCCATAATTTATATAGTTTTAAAATAATAAATATTTATTATTTTTTTATTCTATTAGGCAAATTTTGTCAATATAATTGATGTGGCAAAAATAAGGAAATGATTGCGAAAGAGATAAAAACTTTATATGATGTGCATATTATTTGGAGAGATATAAAATCTTATGTAAGGTGAAAAATGAGTGACGAGTGGCCGGTATTGGATGAGTTTTATCCGATTTTAGCACAAAATTATATTCGTTTTCAGGTGGCGGCGCATTATGTTAAAGCCAAAGAAGCGCAATCGGATAATTTTGCGGTTAAGTTTAAAATCGAGAAAGAATATTACGATATTATGATGGCTTGTGATGTACAGGCTCCGTTGATTGGCTTGAATCTCACTTATGATGAGGCATCGGCGACTTTAACCGCAGAGCCTGATGATTATTTCAGAGAAGAATATACCAATCAGATTATGTGTGATGTGGCCTTAAAGCAAGCGGAATTGTGTCGGGTGAGATATTCAAAATTTATTAATGTGGTTGATTAGAAAAATGAAGTTAAGTCTTTTGAATTGTTTGAAATTGTTTTGTGTGGGTGTTGCTTTTTTGCACATGAGTGAGGCTAAAGCTGAGGCTTTTGGCTTTGACAAGGTGATAGAATTGGCGCAAAAAAATGCTAAAGTTCCTTATCAAAATAAGGCTTTGTCCTTACCGCCGCAGTTAGCTCATTTGACGCCGGCGCAATATAGCGATATTCGCTTTAAGCGCGAAAGAGGGGCTTGGTTTGGGCAAGATTTGCCTTTTGAAATTCAACTTTATCATCCGGGCGGGTTATTTAATCATTCGGTACAAGTTTATGAAATTGTTGATGATGAGGTAAAACTTATTCCTTATGATTCCGATGATTTTGATTTTGGCAAAAATCCCGTTAGTGAACATATCTTAAACGAAAAATTAGGATATGCCGGTTTTCGGTTGCACTATCCGCTCAATCGAAGTGATTATTTTGATGAACTGATTTCGTTCCTGGGAGCCAGCTATTTTCGCTCTATGGCAAAGGGACAAAATTATGGCTTATCGGCCAGAGGGTTGGCAATTAATACTGCGGAAAATGTGCCCGAAGAATTTCCTTTATTTACAATGTTTTGGCTCAAACGTCCCGACAAAAATTCAAAAAGCATCCAAATGTGGGCTTTGTTGGATAGTGAAAGCGTTACCGGAGCTTATCAATTTGATATTGCGCCTAAAAATGATGAAACTTCTATTAGAGTTAATGCCGTGCTCTTTGTCAGAAAAGATATTGCTAAAATGGGTGTGGCGCCGTTAACATCTATGTTCTTATATGGCGAAAATACCAAGTCAGCCTTCGATGATTATCGTCCGGAAGTGCATGACAGCGATGGCTTGTTGGTGATTAACGGAAACGGTGAAAAAATTTGGCGTCCGCTGGATAATTCCAAACATTTGCGCTTGAGCTCGTTTGTGGATGATAATCCCAAAGGATTTGGTTTGATGCAAAGAGATAGAAATCCAAGAGATTATTTGGACCCCGAAGCAATGTATGAAAAACGCCCGAGTGTTTGGATTGAACCTTTGGAAAATTGGGGCAAAGGTATGGTCCAATTAGCTGAGCTGCCCTCAATTAGTGAAACAAATGACAATGTGGTGGCTTATTGGGTGCCTGATGAGGCTATCAAAGCCGGTGGTTCTTATCGCTTTAATTATATTCTTCATTGGCAAGATGAAGATACGCAGATGCCGGAGTTGGCCAAAATTACGGCAACGCATAGCGGGAAGGGCGGTGATGGCTTGGAAGGCGAATATTTGGCCAATAAACGCAAATTTGTGATTGATTTTAGTAACTTTGGCGATATGAACGTTGAAGAAGAAATTAAAAACGGCAATATTTGGGCTGATATTTCTAACCGTGCCGGTGTGGTCAGTAATGTACGTTTGCTCTATACGCCTGCTATTCATGGAGCCAGTTTGTATTTTGACTTTGAGCCAAATACCGACATTACGGAGTTGCGTTTGTTGTTGCGGAATAAGGCAGAAAATAATCGTGTGATATCGGAAGTTTGGAGCTATCAACTCTGGCAATAATCAAGGAGTAAAATTATGGGATTCTATTTGAAAAAAGGGATAAATATCGGGCCTTTGAGAATTAATTTATCAAAATCAGGTGTCGGATTGTCGGTGGGCGGCAAAGGGTTGCGTGTGGGCAGCGGACCGCAAGGAACATATGTTCATGCCGGCAGAAAAGGCTTATATTATCGCAAAAATATTTCCAACCCCTCTTCTAAATGGGGCTTGCTTATTCTTGTTGTTTTAGTGGCTCTTGGTGTTTGGGCTTATCAATCAGGAATTATTAGTATTAATTTGTAGGTGTAAAATCGGGTGAGGTTTGCCGCAATCATCGGTTTCATCTCGAGATAAAACCGTAAAACCTAAGTGTTGATAAAACTTATAAGCAGCTTGGTTTTCCTCATTTACATCAACAAAGCGGCAGTGGCGTTGGTGGCGTGCAAAGTTGACCAGCTTTGTCCCAAGGCCTTGTCTGAGGTGAAAAGGTGAGAGAAACAACATTTCGATTTTGTTATCTCTTATGCCCATAAAGCCAATGACTTGGTCATTCTCCTTAAATCCCCAGATTTCAGAGCATTGGGGAAGACCATATTTTAAGACAAGCGGCTTATAGTAAGCTACTTCTTTGGGTGTGAAAAACTTGTGTGTTGCCAAAACGGATTGTTCCCAACATTCAATAATTTGCGGATAGTCGGCAGAGCTAAGCTTGATTATCAATTTTTTGTCCTTGAAACCACCGCTGTATGGTTTCCATTACTTTGGTGAAATATTGGTCGGTATGAGGTACAAATTCACAACGGGCAATGTTGCCGGCATGGGGAACATAGTGTTTGTTTTCATCTAATTTTAGCCCATGGACGTAGATTTTATCAACTTTGTGTTTGAAGAGGTTGAGCATATCTTCAACATCGGCAATGAAGACGCCGTCAACCATATCAGGATTGAGTTTGTATTCGGTTATGGGGGTGGAATCTTCCAGTAAATAGGTTGGATTGAACTCGTGATTGATGTAGCCGTTTTTTTGAAAGACGTGATTGGCCGTAAAGAGTTTGGTTAATTTGGAAAAATCAACCTTAAGTCCCAGTTCTTTTTCAATATTTTTAATGCCGTCATGCGGGGTTTCGCCGCTTAAGAGGTGGCCGGCGGAAGAAATATCAATTAATGAGGGGTGATTTTGGTTCTTGCCGCGGATTTGGAGCAGAACTTGCGGGCGACCTTCGGGAGAACGGCGGACAATCCAACAGTGAAAAGACATGTGCCAAAGGCCTTCTTGGTGGGCTTGGGCGCGTGTGGCTTGTCCCAAAAGGTTCATCTTTTCATCATAAATGTCAATTAGTTCTTCAGCCATGGTAGGTCTCCTATTTTGCCGTGAATATGATTCCGTTGACATCCTGTCCGTATTCCTTCCTTAAGACTAGCGGATATTGGTTAATATTTGTATAACCACATTTTTTTAAGAGTTGTTCAATATAGCTTGCTTGGTGTTGATAGCGTCCGGAGGCTTGGCGGACAAATGGTTTGGTCTCTTTGTCATCGGCTTTTTCAACCGAAAAGCGAGTGGAAAAGGGGCGCAAGCGGCAAGTATGTCTTCTAAATTTCCAAAATAACAAAAAACATCGGCCGCCGTGATGAGAGCAGGGTGGTAGTCTTTTAGTTTGGTTTGGCAAAAGTGTAAAATATCGTCTTTTATGAGTTCTTGGTAGATGTTTTTGTTTCTTGCTTGGGTGAGGCTTTTTTCGGAGATATCAACGCCGATAAGTTTGGTGCGAGAGGTTTGATAAGCCACGCCAACAAGCCCCGTACCACACCCAAGATCCACAAGGGTACCTTTAACATCAGACGTAATATCTCTAAGCTTTCTTGGAGTGAGGTAACCAATCCTTCGCAAAACCATTTCGTAATTATCAGCGAAATGGTCAAACAACTTTTGAATATAAATTTGATTATTTTCACTTGTTTCTCCGTTAAGGGCAGC
>CALXOP010000120.1 GCA_944390035.1 uncultured Alphaproteobacteria bacterium
CGTGACAAAGGTTCAAAGGTTTGGTTTAGACTGGTTCTTACGAAGTGCGTGTATTGTGGACTTGCACCTTGCAAGTTGGTTGACACGTTGTTTTCACTCACGCCGCCCAATGCGGTTAGCGCGAGCATCGATACTCCTATCGCAAGCTGCTTTCTCATAATACACCTCATTATAACTGAACTTTGTCACTTTATAAGTTAGCATATTATTTTGAACATGTCAAATAATTTTAGATTGAGTTTTTTCTTTTGGCTAATTAGATTAAAACCCCGCACAAATCTTGTACGGGGTTTTGTTTAATCTCCAAAACAGTCTTGCAACTGATGTAAAAAATCGTCAAATTCCTCAGCCGAAATCCGATTTACGCAACGTTCAACCACCAAACGGACATCATCGTTACCAATATAGTCCTCAACATAGATCTCCGCTCCGACCAAAGCTAATTGCCAATTTTCAAGCGTTCCTTCAAACCGAACAACCGGACGATACTTTTTATGAATAAAATCAAAAAGTGGCGGTGTGCCAAGTAATTGCACCTCATAATCAGAAGATACGGTATATTCCTTTCCCTGATATTTCAGGAACAAATTTTCTTTGTACAACGCGTCGATTTTTTCTTGCGACTGTTGCAACTTATCACACAAACACTTTTGTTTTTTTCGAGCGTGCCTGACATACAATACCAAACACACGACCAACACCAGAACCACCAATGCCAGTCCTAAACTTAAGTAAATCATAATAACGAAATTTAGAATAATAAATAATTTCTTATAGAGTTATCACATTTCCGCCAAAAAGCAAACAAAATTAATTCCACAATCTCTGTCCGAAAGACTCTCGAACACTTTTCATCTCCACCCTATCTCCTTTCACATAAAAATTTGCACCCTTGTTGGTCTGAAAATCGACATCTTTACCATCAACTTCAAGCCCGCCGAATTTAATGATTTTGAACCTATTTTTATACACACAAACACGTTTATCACATTCCAAATCAAGCCAAGACTTATCTTGCTTTTTGCCGGCATAAATTTGCTTGAGAAGTTTGGTTTGTTGTTTATCAAGCTCTGGAGATGCATTTTTCTCAAGCCATACATTTTTCAAATAAGCATTTCCTCTGCTTGGCAAAATCACCAAATGGTTATTTTCATCTTTAACTCCAAAGACCTCACCTGTTTCATCTACCATCACATCGGGCACTTTGGTCAAAGCAATACTTGCAAAGCCGATAATAATCGGCAAAATTCCCAACAAACGCCACTTTTTTTGCCAAATACAGAGCCATAATCCGCCCAAAACAATCAACACCAGTCCCCACTCCGGCATTGACAAAACAGGGATTGCGGCATTATCCATACCGGCCACCCAAGCCGTAATTTTGTTAACTTCACCTATGCCCCATCCCACCAATTTAAGCGGAAAGTAATCCAACCCCAAAGGCATGAGAAGTAAAGCCGCCAAAATAAACGGCATAATCACAAAACCGATAATCGGCCCGGCCAACAAATTGGTCAAACTCGTAAACAATGCAATCTGATTAAAATGATAAATTGCAAAAGGCAAAGTTGCCACACTTGCCACCAAATCCGAAATCATAATACCGATAAAATAAGCCCATAAGATTCGCACCATGCGCGAAGGAAGAGAAATATTTTTATCTCCATTACCGTTTAAGAAACGATGCAAATCTCCGGCTAAGCGTTCATAAAACGCAATCAAAGCCACCACCGCGGCAAAAGACATTTGAAAGCTGGCACTTACCAATGCCTGAGGCGAAACAATAAGCACCGCCAAGGCTGCCCAGGCAATCATCCGCATAGAAATTGCCTTGCGGTCAAACAACACACCGAGCAAGACAATAAACGTCATAATAAAGGCGCGTTGTGCCGGAATTTCCGCTCCTGAAATCAGCAAATAGACCATACTCATCAAAATTGCCGCCACCGCCGCCGTCTTTTTGGAGTCATAGGCAATGGCCAAACTCGGAACAAGAGCCATCACCAAGCGAATAAGAAAAAACATCATACCGGCAATCATGCTCATATGCAGTCCAGAAATAGACAAGAAATGTGCCAATCCGGAATCCCGATATTCTTCAGTGATTTTTTGCGAAATTCCGCCTCTCTCCCCTGCCATCAAGGCTGCGGCAATTCCGGCTTCATCTGCGGGTAAAACAGCGGCTATTCGTTCCACAATGTTTTCTCGCACCCGACTAACCAACGCATCAAACCTCACCCCAAAAGAAGAGTCTTTTTCACATGCTATCGGCAAAACGCGGCTTGAAACAAACCCCGTACCGTTTAACCCCTCAAAATAAGCCTTGCGGTCAAGTTGATAGGCACCAACCATTGAGGTTTGATACAATGGGCGCACCTCTGCCACCATTTCCACACACTCACCGACCTTCACTTTTCTGCTCCGAGACGTGACCGTGAGTTTATAGCGTCCCACAATCTCGTTGCCGTCATAGTCTTTCATATCTTCCAAAACCAAGCGTTGTTTGCCGCGATAATTGGTATCTGTTTGCACCACTCTTCCGGTCAAATACAGGCGTTGTTCTTGGCTCACTTGCGGCACATGGCTGAGCCACACCGCCTTAATTTGTATCAACACAAAGCCGGCTAAAATAATGCTCCAAATTGCTATTATTTTTAAGATATTCATCCGCCAACGAGCTAACCATGCCCCCAATAAGGTCAGCTCAATCACCCCTAACGTCCACCAAATTGAGAGTTCGCTTGGCAATAAGAAATAAATACCAATCCCCAACGCAAAAGCTACCGGCAGCCACAAACACCACCTCTCACGTTCATCATCTAAATTTTTGGCAATCCAATATTTCCAAAGGCTAAGCATTTATCTCTCCTAAAAAACTATGCTAAATGTAAAGCCAAATCCCCTCAAAAGCAAAAAAAAGTTGTTAAACACGCACAGTTTAACAACTTTTTTTCAATTATCCAACTTAATGGAAGTTCTAAATACAAATCACCTCGAGCCTCTTATCAGCCTTCGGTATCTCCGTCAATTTTAAACCTTTTCATAACAAAAAGTTTTTAAGGGTTAATACGAAGGTTTTTAACAACCGCGCAAAGCAGTTTTTTGGCGTTGATAATCGCCATATTCTATTTTTTCAAAAAACACATCTTTCCCTTTGCGGAAAAGATTATATTGCGCTTCGCCGTCACTTAATCGTTTTTCTTTTTCCAAAGAGGACAAGAAAAACAAAGAAATAAGCACATCTCCGATAGAAAGTGATGAATATTTCTCCACCCTCCCGTTTAAGAAGACGCACCAGTAATTTTTCTCATCCAAATAAACGAAGGCCAACTTGCGCAGAAGACCGTCTTCAGAGAGCAACCCAACAGCCATATTGTTCAGGTTTACTTCTTTCCCTTCAAGAGCCAGTACTTTGTTTAGTTTTTTGACTGCACTCAGCAAAGACACAGCCATTTCTCTACTTGTTTCCATAAGCTATATGTTTTTTTAAGTTAATAAATAAAGAATAATTATTTTGAATTGCTTTGACTATAAATATTTTTGTCCAAATGTCAACCTTTTTTCTTCAAGAGTTCAAGCACGGCATCGCAAGCATTTTCACTTGGTGTTTGCTCACCTAGGCCTAAGATTTCGCGTACTTTTTTAAATCCTTCCATCTGGCGGTCATACATCCCTTCATGGGCCATAAATTGGCGCAAATAGCGCGCAATATTTCCCGAAACACATTGCTCTTGCAACAATTCCGGTACCACCTCACGCCCTAACAAAATGTTTGAAAGGTTCACAAATTGAATATGCAAAAACTTCTTTGCCATCCAAGCGGTCAAAGGCGCGACCTTATATCCGATAACATGCGGAACATTAGCAATCGCCAGTTCCAACGCCACCGTACCCGATGCTGCCATGGCTGTCTGAGAAGCCTTAAAAGCATTATGCCTGTCTTCTTCATCTTCCACAATCAACAACGGCAGTTTTGTACTCTCGGTCATTTTTTTCACCATTTGAGCAACCGTCTGCACTGTGGGAATAACAAAGAACAAATCTTTATCTTCATCAAAGAGTTTTTGCGCCGCCTCCAAAAACACCGGCAGCAAACGAGAAACTTCTGTTTTGCGCGACCCCGGTAACACGGCAACAATTTTTTTCTTTTCATCAATATGAAATTTCTTATAAAAATCGGCACCGTTTCCATGCACAACTTGGCTTTCAATCACCGGATGTCCGACAAACACGGCATCCAAGCCATAAGGCGTAAAATACTTTGGCTCTTGCGGCAACAAAGTCAGCAGCAAGTCCACATATTTATACATGGTTTGCGCTCTTTTCTTTTTCCAAGCCCACACTTGCGGCGCAACATAATGCACTTGCGGAATACCCAATTTTTTCTTGCGCAAAATTTTTTGCACTCTTGAGCCAAAACTCCAGCTGTCAATTGTCATCACCACATCGGGTTTAACTCGTTCAATATCTTGCACGGTTTGTTTAATGAGTTTTAAGACTTTGGGAATACTGGGAATAACTTCAGCCAAGCCCATAATCGCCAAATCCGCAATATCAAACAAAGACTTCAACCCGGCTTTTTCCATACTCTCGCCGCCCACTCCAAAGAAGCGTACTTTACCTTTTGTCTTTTTCTCCATGGCACGCATAAAACGCGCACCCAACAAATCACCCGAGGGTTCGCCGGCAATCAAATAAATTTTCAAACTTTTACCTGTACTCATTAACATCAATTCCCATGATAAAGATACCCAACTTATCGGCTAATTTGATTGTCTCTTTTTCATTAACAATCAGACCGTTTCCGGCATGAAGAGCAATTCCTGCCAGACCGGCATCATAGGCAGCTTGCACGGTTTTATCCCCGATAGTCGGCAAGTCAACGCGCATATCTTGTTGCGGCTTACGCACTTTCACCAAAACACCGCCCTCACCTTTACGACGATACTCTCCGCACCGCCGAATAAGTTCGCCGGTTCCTTCAATTCCTTCAACCCCCAAGACCAAACCTTGTTGAACAATCACCGCCTGTCCGACATCCAAGCGCCCCAATTCGGTCGCCACTTCCACTGCGCGGCGCAAATCGGCTTGTGCCTGCCGAGAGGGTTTGACTTTTCCCAAAACCCCCTTTTTAATCAACAACTCCGGCAAAACTTCATGGATTCCGCGTACGACCATGCCTTCGCTTTCAATCTCTTTAACCAGCGCGCGCAAAATGCCGTCATCACCCAAAGATTTCATCCCGATTTTGGCAAAAAATGCGGCGGTACGCATATCCGGCACCAAATCTTTCAAGGTCGGACGCTTAATGGTGCCAATCATAATCACTTCTTCAACTTTTTCTTCCGCTAATTTGCGAAAACCCGTGCCCGCCTGTCCGATACGTATCCAAGTATGAGGGATTGTGTCATCAATCAGCATTGGGTCGGCATTACCCTCAATGGCAATGACATAATAGTCTCGATTATTTTGCTTGCAAAAATTAATCAAATCACGCGGTATTGCGCCACCGCCGGCAATAATTCCAAGTTTTTTAGCCATAGCATTTCCATACAATTTTTTTCTTTTGATAATAGAGAAGCCCGCACGCTTGGTCAAGTCAAATAAAAAAGGCTGTAACTAAAAAATTACAGCCTTCAAATCAATTTACATTGCTTAGTCGGCAACCATAACGTTGCGGCGGCCTTTTAATGAGAACTCGATAAAATCAAGTTGTTCTTGAACCATATCATTGTCCTTAAACATTTCACGAGCTTTTTTAACACGTGTTTCAAAGTTATCTTCTTTGCCTTTGAAAATATACATAAAGGCGCGGCTGACAGATTTAACAACTTCCGGGGCATATCCGCTGCGTTTCAAGCCGATAACATTTAAGCCACGCAATTTACCACGTTCACCGGTAACAATCGCAAAAGGAATAACATCTCTGTCAACACCGGACAAACCACCGATCATGGCTTTACGTCCGATACGGCAGAATTGGTGAACGGCGGCATTACCACCCAAAATAGCCCCATCGCCGACACGAACGTGACCACCGATAACCGCATTGTTGGTCATAATCACATTATTGCCGACCACACAGTCATGAGCCACGTGAGAGTTTACCATAAACATACCGTCATCACCCACACGGGTAATCATTTTTTCAGGAACACTTCCGTCTTGCGGATCAGATTGCCCTTTAGGCGTACCGGCATGCATGGTCACATTTTCGCGAATAACATTGCGTTTACCGATAACCAATTTTGCGCCTTCTTGAAATTCGTTACCATGGTCTTGCGGACCGGTTCCGAGCACAGCTCCCGGAAATACAACGGTTCCTTCACCAATGGTCGTATCGCCATAAACTGTAACCCGAGCCAAGAGGCGAACATTTTCACCAATTTTTGCTTTAGAGCTAATCCAGCAAAAAGGTCCGATTTCAGCACTATCGGCAATTTGTGCACCTTCTTCAATAACGGCACTCGGATGAATTTTAGTCATGACAAATACTTCCTTTCTAAAAAAA
>CALXOP010000121.1 GCA_944390035.1 uncultured Alphaproteobacteria bacterium
TTTGCGCCGCCCCCGGCGGAAAAACCGCCCAACTCATCAACCGAGGGGCTATTGTTACCTCGCTTGATAATTCGCAACAAAGGCTAAATACTCTAAGACAAAACATGGAGCGCCTGCATTTTTCGCCAAAAAAAATCATTTGTGCCGACGCGCTCAACTATTTGCAAGATTTTTCGGACACGCCTTTTGATGCAATTTTGCTGGATGCTCCTTGCTCCGCCACCGGAATTTTCCGGCGTCATCCCGAGGTTTTGCACCTCAAGACCAAGTTTGACGTTTTGCGCCAAGCCGAACTCCAAAAACAAATTTTAGAGCACGTTTCCAAAGCTCTTGCTCCACAAGGAACACTCATTTATTGCACTTGTTCCATTGCCAAAGAGGAGGGCGAAAAACAAATATCCGACTTTTTAACAACTCATGATGAATTCAAAATTTCGCCGTTAACTTCCGCAAAGTTTCCTGCTATCATAACGTCCGGAGGTTTCATCAGAACTCTTCCCTTCCACCTTCAATCATACGGTGGATGCGATGCCTTTTTTGTTGCTCGTCTAACCAAGGTCAAATAAATGCTATTTAAAAAAGTTACTTTTGCCCCAAACACACCCAAGCCGGCCCCATCTGCCGCAACACAGCTTGCCTTGATGGGCAGCCCCGTATATATTTTGGGTAACACGCCGATTGCTGGCTTTTTAGCCGCCAAATTCACCACTTCGGGCATTCGCACCGTTATTCTTGCCGGAAACAAAGACAACACCAGCTTGAGCACCAACGGCATCACCGTCAAAGAAGACTATCAATTACAAAAACTTCATTGCAAATTAGAAACGGCCATCTGGCAAAAAGAAACCCCCAAAATGGTAATCATTGCCACCACGCCGATACTTTTGAAATCAAGCCTTTTAGCCCTAACCAAAAGCAAGCTCAAAAACACACCCATCATCAGTTTTACGCCCAGCAAGGATGAAAACTTGATTGCCGACATTCTGGGCCATCCCGTCACCAAAGCCTATTACGACGGCTGGCTCAAAGCAAGCCCGCAACAAATAACGGTTTACGGCCAAGCCCCAAAAATCACCTTATGCGCCGAAACCGCCTCACAAACTTATCAAGCCTTTGCCGAGCTGGCACAAAAAGCCAACCTTGAGCTCCAAAGTTGTCATTTGGATTCTTTGGCTTTCTGGAATATCTTTTGCATTTATGCTCCTTGCTCGCTCATTACGGCTGCCTCCGGCAAAAACATTTTTGAAATCACCAAAAGCAAGGCCCTTCGGGAACAACTTTTATCTTGCCTGCAAGAAATATCTCTTTTGCCGCCCAAAACTCTTCCGCCTTACAAGCCGGAAGAACTGCTCAAACAAATATTCAATATTCCGTCGCAATACAATTTTCCGCTGGCCGAACAAATTCAAAATTCTCAAACCGGCGATTTAGATTTCTTAAGTTCAATTATCCAACAAGCCGCCTTTGACAACAAGTGCCAGCTCCCCACGCTAAACTTGCTGCTCAAAAGCCTCTACGAACAAATTCTAAAAGACCAACCTTCTTGAGGACCAATAGCATTTCATTGTTGAAGAAAGCACTAAAATAGATTATAAAAAAACAAATAAAACAACCAAATTAATGTAAGGAATATAAGATGAGCACAACAGTTTTGTTAATTTTTGCCGTTATTCTGAGTTGTTTTTTCTTGTCTTATACATGGTATGCTTTGCTCAACAAAGGCACCTCACCTGACAGTGCGCAAAAATTTTATAACAATCCCGTGATTCCTTTTTTGGTCACCTCTTTAATTGGTTTTGTGGTCCTTTATTGGTTTTTGCCGCCGCAATATGACCAACTATACGATATTTCTCTTATCAATATCGGGCTTATCTTTGGCGGCAGCTTATTAACTTTTTTGGGATTTTGCCGTTCCAAAATTATCGGTACCGCACTTTTTGTCCTTTCCGCCCTGGTTTTAACCATCTTTTTGCCTCAAGGCTTTTTGCTGTTTAACGGCACCTTACCACTGATATTCGACCGCATTTTGACTTTTGCAATTTTTTGCGGTTTTGTTTTTTGCTACCAATATCTCAATGGCTTAGACGGCCTTTTGGCAACCCAAGCCTCTTTTCCGCTAATCGGGGCAATAATACTGTCTTTCATCGGCGCACTTCCGGTTTTGTTTGGCGGCATGGGCGGCATTTTGCTTGCCGCAACAATGTCTTTTGCCATTTACAACTGGTATCCGTCTCAACTGAGTTTCAACAATGCCGGTTGCCAATCTTTTGCCTTTGTAATGACCGGATTTTATCTGCTTTGCGCTCAAGAGGGCTGTGCCACCCCTATTTTGATTTTTAGCTTGTACTATGTTATAGATATTTCGCTGGCACTCATCAAAAAACTATCTCTGAAAGATAAATATCAAAACATTCAAGCCAACACCATCACCTATCAAACCAATGTTTCCGGCCTAGAACCGGGTCTAATTTGTGAAAACATTGCCAAGCTCAATTGTATCTTGCTCATTTTCGGATGTTTTCAGGCCTATTCTCCCAACAATTATTCTCTTCTTGTTTTAGGTCTTATTTTGAGCGTATGGTTTTTGCACCATCTGCTGCACTGGCAAACCCCCGAGCAAAGTTTTTCCGAAATCAACAAAGAAGTCTTCTCCGACATCAAGAACAACCTCAACCGCATCAAAAAACCAACCGACAACGACGAGTAAAGATTAATGAACATTCTCTCTGGTTTAAAAAAAATCTTTTCCGCACCGCATGGCAAAACCGAAATTTTGCCCTCTTATAGTGCGATAAAATTTCGCGTGGTTGTGATTGACTTTTTGGATAATATTGAGAGCAACGGCGGCGAAAATTTGGCCCGTTTGCTCAGCACCAAAGAAGGAATTGCCGTTGGCTTTTTTGATGACATTTTTCCCAAGAATTTTCTTAATCTTGAGAGCAAAACACTCTTTGATTTGATAGACAAAGGGCAAAGCATCATCGAGCGCACCCATGCCGATGTCATCATCTGGGGCTATCGCGAAAACGACCGTATCCGGCTTAATTTTCAAACGGCTCAACAATATGAGCACCCCGACGGAACCTATCTTTCATTGCTGGATAGTTTTTATTTTCCGGCTTCTTGCTTTGAAAATCCGTCTCAATTTCCGCCAGCCATACTGGATGTGATTTACGGCGCCATCATCAGTGCGCTTATTCCGGCAAACGGAGCCGCCCGCATCCAAAAAAGATATTTGCTCAAAAAAGTCATTGATAAACTCTCCAAAGACAATTCGGCCAAATCGGTTTCGGTTGAATATATGCCCTACATCATGAACTTTTTAGGAATCATTTATTTAAGTTACGCCCACGACAACAAGGAAGAAAAAGATTTCAAAATCACCAAGAGTTTGTTTGAAACCGCCATCAAGCACCAAGATTTGCTCAACTCACCGCTCCACCTAGGTTGTATTTATTACCACTTGGGACAGCTCTATGATAACGCCACGCACCAGATGGAAACACGCCCTGCAGCTTATTTCAAAGGAGCGATTGAATACTACCACCAAGCCCAGCGCTATCTTGGCAAATACACCTACCCTTACGATTACGGATACATTTCCTACAAACTATCCCTCCTCTATTTCAACTATTGGAAACAAAAGGAAGACCTCCAAGCTCTGCGTGATTCGGTTTTTCACTTGCGTGAGGCCGAAAAAATTTACACCTATGCCCTATTTCCCAATTTTTGGGCAGTAATTCAAGGCGAACTCGGGCAAAAACTAGCCTTGCTCGGCAACCTAACCAAGAGCAACGAAATCAACGAATTAGCCATCACCAGCTATCGCAACCAACAGCGCGTCATCACCGAAAGAAGAGACCCGATAAATTGGGCGCTCATCCAAGAAAGCATCGGCGAGATTTGCTATCGCCTCGGCCGTCAAAACGAGGACCGCTCTTCTCTGGAGGACGCGCTGGAATGTTTTCATGACGCCTTATATATTTTTGAAAACGCCGGACAAGAAGACAAAATCAAAGAAATTATGACCAACCTTGCCCGCACCAACCAAATTCTAAATAGTCTATAAGAGAAAAAATGAAAAAACTTCGCATTTTAAGAATAACTTTAGCCGCCATTATTGGTTTATTGACGATTCTTTGCTTTGCCGGACTATTTTATCCTATTCACATTATGGATATACAACTTGGCGCCTTAATTCAAAAAAATTGGCTGGAACTGACACTGGCTTCAGCCGCCTTGCTGATTGTCCTCATAATTCTCACCTTTTTTGTGGGAAGAATTTATTGTTCAACCCTCTGCCCGTTAGGCTTACTACAAGAACTCTTAATGTTGGTATTCAGACGTCCTCTTTCGCCTAAACGCTCGCGTTGCTGGAAATATCTAATTGCCGCCGTTGCCTTTGGTACCTTATTTGGCGGAAGCGCCCTTATTTTTCGCCAACTTGACCCATACAGCATTTTTGGCTCAGTTATCGGGGCCAATATCCTTGGCATTACCACACTCTTAATCATTGTCGCCTTAGTCTGGTTATGGGGACGAGTCTTCTGTGCCAACATCTGCCCGATTGGCGCCTTACTTGGTCTCATCTCCAAGCATGCTCTTTTTCAAGTCCAAATAGATAAAGACAAATGCGTCAGTTGTGGCGCTTGCAGCCGCAAATGCCCGACCGGAAGTATTTTCTTTAAAGACAAAACCGTTGATAATGAAACCTGCATCAAATGTTTTAATTGTCTAAACACTTGCCCCCGCAAGGCTCTCAGCTATCACACACACAAAGCTAAAAAAGAAATCAAATTCAGCCCGCAAAGGCGCCAACTCCTCATTGGGGGCTCAGCCTTGGCACTATTTGTTTTAGCCGCCAAAAGTGGTATTAAATTCGGCGAAAAAGCCCTTCAATCCGTTAAAGCGGCAATTCTTCCCGCCGGAGCCAAAAACTTAGACCACTTTGCCAATAGGTGCTTAAACTGCAATCTATGTGTTCAAAACTGCCCGCACCAAGTTATCAAACCGGCCGATTCCGAGCATCCTTTTGTTCATCTGGACTATTCTGAAAATTTCTGCAGTTACAAGTGCCATAAGTGCTCGGATATCTGCCCATCTGGTGCTTTACAAAAAATGACCTTGGAACTCAAAAGAAGAACCCAAATCGGCATTGCCCAAATCAATCCCGACCAATGTGTCAGATGTGGTTTATGCATTATGAAATGCCCACGTGAAGCCCTCACCCGGGAGGGACACACCGTTCCCCAGGTTTTAACCGACAAATGTATCGGCTGTGGCTTGTGCCAAAACACTTGTCCGGTCAAAGCCATCACCATTAAAGGTCTTTCAACCCAAATAGTTTTAGAGAAATAGGAGAAAAAAATGTCATTAGGATTAACAGAAATTGCCCTCATTTTGGTTGTGGTCTTAGTCTTATTCGGCGGCAAACGTATTCCTGAACTGGCCAAGGCTTTAGGCAAAGCCCAATATGAATACAAAAAAGCCAAAGAAATGCTTGAAACCGAAGCCAAAGACTTCAAAGACAGCGTTGAAAAAGCCGCCCAAAAGGAAGATGAAAAATCCGAGAAAAAATAATGGAAGAAGAAAGCCTTGTCAGTCATCTTGACGCCCTGCGCAAAACCCTCATCAGCTGTATCTTATCCTTAGCCTTAGGGCTGATACCGATGTTTTTTTGCGCACCTTATGTGATTGATTGGCTCATTCAAATAATGCTTTCTTCGCACGAGGTAACCCTCAACTACTTCAGCCCGATGGAAGTTTTTATCCTGCAAATAAAAACCGCAGTTTTTTTAGATTTTTTAATTTGTTTTCCTTTTATTTGCTATAAAATTTGGCAGTTTGTCTTGCCCGCTCTTTATGATAATGAACGCCGCTTTATCAAATCAATAGTTATAAGTTCGGGAAGTTTGTTTATCCTAGGAGCACTGTTTTGCCTCTTTTTTATCCTCCCGATGATAATTGACTTTGGCCTGAGTTTTACCTCGGCTCATATTCAAGCAACGCTTGGCATCAGCAACATCATCAGCTTGTCTTTGTGGCTTTCAACCGTCTTCGGGCTCATGTTTCAGTTTCCGCTCATAGTGTACGCACTGGTAAGTCACGGCATAATCTCCGGCGAACAAATCAAACAAAAGCGCCCTTACGTTATAGTTGCGATTTTGATTATTGCAGCCCTATTAACCCCGCCGGATGTTGTCAGCCAACTCATGCTTGCAACCCCGACTTATCTATTGTTTGAAGGAGGATTATACATCGCCTGCAAAAAACATCAAAAAAAGTCTTGACTTAGAGTACCCTCTAAAAATTACACTCAAATCAACCTGATTCTTCAAGGGAGAAAAAAATGAACCGTCGTGAATTTTTACTCAGTAGTTTAGCCGCTTTTGCATTAAGCGCTTTGCCCAAACTCACCATTGCCGAAACCATCGCCGTATCCGATTCGGTCAAAAAACAAATCAACCCCAACAATAAGTTAGGTTTTGGCTTTATGCGCCTGCCCACGCTAACCCCCAATGACCCCACCAGTATAGATTACAAAACCCTCAACCAAATGGTAGATACCTTTTTGGCAAGAGGCTTCACTTATTTTGATACCGCATGGATGTATATGGGCTACGAGAGTGAAATTGCCATCAAAGAATCTTTAGTCAAAAGACACCCCAGAGATAAATATACGGTTGCAAGCAAACTTCCCGTCGGCTACCTCAAAAAAGCCTCCGATCAAGAAGAAATTTTCAACAAACAATTAGAAAAAACCGGACTTGAATATTTCGACTACTACCTGCTCCATAACTTAAATTCCAACACCATCGGCAATGCCGAAAAATTTGACAGTTTCAAATTTGTGACTGAAAAAAAGAAACAAGGCAAGGTCAAACACATCGGCTTTTCTTTTCACGATGGCCCCGAGATGTTGGAAGAAATCTTAAAAGCCCATCCCGAGATGGAATTTGTTCAACTCCAAATCAACTACATTGACTGGGACAACGCCAGCATTCAATCCCGCAAATGCTATGAAATTGCACAAAAATACAACAAACCGGTGATTGTTATGGAACCGGTTAAAGGCGGTACTTTGGCAACCGTTCCGCCAAGTGTTGAAAAAATCTTCAAAGATGCCGAACCCAATATGTCGGTAGCCTCTTGGGCGATACGTTATGCGGCCAGCCTCCCTGGTGTTATGATGGTTTTAAGCGGTATGTCCACTCCCGAACAGCTCAACGACAATACCTCTTATATGCAAAACTTCAAACCTTTAAATAAGCAAGAGCAAGCCACGATAGAACAAGCCATCAAGGCCCTGCACGCCTTTATCAAAATTCCGTGCACCTCTTGCCACTATTGCACCGAATTTTGCCCGATGAAAATTGCTATTCCTGATTATTTTGCGCTCTACAATGCCGAGAATCAAGAAATCAGCAACAAACCCTTTACCGCCCAAAAGATGTACTATGCCAACCTCACCAAAAAACACGGCAAAGCCTCATCTTGCATTGGCTGTAAACTCTGCGAACAACATTGTCCGCAACACATTGAAATCAGCAAATGGATGAAAGAAGTTGCCAAAACTTTTGAATCCTAGAGGAGATAAGCCATGAAAAAACTTTTAACATTATTAGGACTGGCCTTAGGGCTGACAATTTCCCCAAAGTTGAGCCCAGCTCAAGGGACAACACCACCGGCCACTCCCAAAATTTTAATTGCTTATTATTCATACAGCGGCAACACTGCTCAAGCCGCCAAAGCAATTCAACAAAAAATCGGCGGTGACTTATTTGCCATCACCAGCGACCATACCTATCCCGAAGATTATCACGAGATGATTCAACAAGCCAAAGAAGAGATTGCTCAAAACTTTCGCCCCAAGCTAACCTCTTCGGTTAAAGATATTGCACAATACGATATTGTCTTTATCGGCTCTCCCAATTGGTGGGGCACCATCGCACCGCAAGTCAGCAGTTTTTTAGAGCAATATAATTTATCCGGAAAAACGGTAATTCCTTTTATCACCCATGGCGGCGGCGGACTGCAAAATACCGTTTCAGACCTCACCGCTCAGTGCAAAGGCTGCCAAATAAAACCCAACTGGTCCGGCTATCAAACCAGTCTTCAAGGTTTAGATGATTGGCTGAAATCTCTCAACCTTTAATCTTACAAAAAAGCCAGCGAAACGCTGGCTTTTCTTTTAATATTTTCCGGCCATGGCCTTATAAACATAGTTTTCATATTTTATGGTTTGATACTTTTGTTGAATCAAATCTTTACGCAAGGCATTTTCGCTATAGATTGCCTCCAAATAATCCTTAAATTCGGCTTTTCCGTTATCATAGCGATTTTTATAATATTTGGTAATCAGCCTTGAGTTTTGATAGTTCTTTTGCGTATTTTGCAAAATTTGGTTGGCATTACCATAAGCAAAATAGTAATACACCACTTCATTAACCGCCTGATTCAACGTATCTTGAAAATCAATTAACGTGATTTGATAATCTGCCTCAGAGAGTTTGATGTTATTTTTAACTCTGTTCCAATCCAAGAAAGGCAAATCCACCGCCACACTTCCCAACACATAAGGAAAATCAAATGTCGTTCTGGCCTTATCGGAACCTGTGCCGAGCAAACCTTGCAAAGACACGCTCGGATACCAAGTTTTATTTTCGGCTTCTAAATTTTTAAAAGCCTTTTCTAAGCGATATTGGCTGGCCAGCAAATCCGGACGATTGGCCAAGACACTAAGCGGCACCTCCAAATTAACACCCAGATTTTTTTGAGCCAATATATCGCCGTATTTAATATTCAGACTGTCTTCCTGGCGAATATTCAAAATATTTTTCAAACTGGCTTCAAGCTCACTAAATTGTGTTTGGCTGTTTAGGAGTTTATTTTGCTCTGACAATAGACTTTGTTTGGCTTGCAAAAATTCCAAATTATCAACTTTACCGCTTTTATATTTTGCGGCGGTAATATTTTGAATATTTTGATAGGCTTTAACATTTTTCTTTGAAACATCAATGGTATTTTGCAAATATTCCAAGTTAAAATACAAATCGACCACGCTGTTAATCAAGCTCAAGCGCGCACTTTCTTTATCCATCACCGTCGCTTGATATTCAAACTCTTGCGCCGAATACAAATCTCTGATTTTGCCATATAAGTCAGCCTCATAGCTCAAACCGGTTTCACCCGAAAAATTGCTGGCAAAGTTATCGCTGGTGCTGATTTGTCTTTGCGAAGAGACATTCAACCCGCCCGACAGCGTCGGAAAGAGGTCATATTTGGTCAAATTAAGGTTATAGAGTTCTTTGTTAATATTAATGGCTGCTTTCAAATAATCTGGATTGTTAGCCAACGCCATATCCACCAAACGGTTGAGCTCAGCATTTTGATATTGCTTCCACCACTCTTCGTTTGCCTTATATTTTTCCTTTACCTCGACGCTATATTTTAACTCCTCAGCCACAGAGGTCGGATACTGTTGCACCAAGGCACATCCCGCAAACAGCAGCACGCTTAAAACCAAAGATAAATATGTTAGTTTTGCCTTCATTGTTACTCACTCGCCAAAGCATCAATAGGGTTAAGATTAGAAGCATTTTTTGCCGGCATATAACCGAAAATAATACCGATTGCCGTTGAGCAAACCAATGCCAAAACAATCGACGCGGTAGAAAAAATCATACCGAAATTCTCCGAAAAAGTATTAAAACCAAAGCCAATCAACATTGACAATGTCACACCCAAAAAACCTCCGACCAAACAAATCAAAATAGCCTCAATCAAAAACTGCTGCAAAATATCCGCTTGCTTTGCCCCAATCGCCATACGAATACCGATTTCTTTTGTTCTTTCGGTCACTGACACCAGCATAATGTTCATCACGCCGATACCCCCGACAATCAAAGAAATCACGGCAATACTGGCAATTAAGAGTTTCATGGTATTGGTTGTACTTTCTATTGTTTGTTTAATACTGTCACTGTTGCGCATAAAGAAATCTTTTTTACCGTGCAACGAGGTAAGAATATGCTCAATACTTGCCTCAGCCACTTGCGAATTAACTCTGTCCGACACCTTCACCGTAATAGAGTTAATATCCGTACTCCCGTTAATTTTATACATTGCGGTTGTATAAGGCACCCAAATATTCATAGAATCAGACATCGGCCCTGGGTTATTGTCTTTTTCGGTCACTCCGATAACTTTCAACGGTTTTTTGTTAAAAATAATGATTTGCCCGATAGGATTCGGTGTATCGGCAAACATCTCATTTAAGGTATTGTCATCTATCACAACGACGGATGCAATATTATTCACTTCTTCTTTGGTGAAGATACGTCCTTGCGCAATTTTAGTTCCCTTAACGTCAAAATAAGAAGAGCCCACACCCTTAAGCTGTGCCGTCAAAGAATAGTTTTCATAAACCAAAGTCCCGCTGGCCGAAACACTTGGGGTTGAGCTATCCACAAAACTTTGCCGTCCCAAATAATCGGAATCACTTACTTTCAAAGTTTTGACTTTTCCCGAGCGCATATCCCCAAAACCTGTACCGGGCATAATGTCAATGGTATTTGTTCCCATAGAGCTGATACGCTCCAAAATTTTGGCCTGAGAGGCATTTCCCAAAGCCACAACCGACACCACCGACGCAATACCGATAATAATACCGAGCATGGTCAGCAAAGAGCGCATTTTATTCGCCAAAATAGCATGCACCGACATTTTCATAGATTCGGCAAAACTATACTTAAAGGCATCGAGTTTACTGCGTTTCACATCTTTAATTTTGTCTTGAAGTTCATACAATTCGGTCGTTTTGCGCTCATCGGCAACAATTTCACCGTCTTTTATTTCAATAATTCGATTGGCTTGAGCGGCAATATGGCTGTCGTGCGTAACCAAAATAATGGTGTGTCCTTGTTTGTGCAGTTTTTTAATGATTTCCATCACCATTTCACCGCTTTTTGAATCCAATGCGCCGGTCGGTTCGTCCGCCAAAATAATTTCGCCACCGTTCATCAACGCACGTGCAATACTCACGCGTTGTTGCTGACCCCCGGACAATTCATTTGGTTTATTCTCAAGTTTTTTGCCCAAATCAAGTTCTTTTAACAGTTCTATTGAGCGAGCAGTTCTCTCCACGGCATTGAGCCCCAAATAAATTGCCGGAAGCGCCGCATTTTCGGTTGCACTAAGACTTGAGAGCAAATTGTAACGTTGAAAAATAAAACCGAACGTTTTACAGCGCAATTCCGCCAGCTGGTCTTTTGCCATTTTACCAACTTCAACATTATTAATTTTATACGAACCCGAAGTCGGCACATCCAAACAACCGATAATATTCATCAAGGTCGATTTTCCGGATCCCGATTGCCCGATAATTGCCACAAAATCACCTTTTTCCACCTCAAGGTTAATCCCTTTCAGGACATGAACACGATTATCCTTAGGACCAAAGTATTTATGAATATTTTTGAGTTCGATAATATTCATTTCTAAAATCCTCTCGGTCCTCTTGTATTAGAGAGTTTGGAAGAGATTTCCGCCGAAGACATATAAGCCAAAATAACTTCTTCGCCTTCATTAACACCTTCTTTGACTTCCACATACAAGCCATCGGAAACACCGGTGATAACAGTACGTTTTTGCACTCCTTGAGGCGTCAGGATTTCAACATATTTTTTTGTGCCTTCCGTTTTGAGGGCCGTAACCGGTACGGTCAAAACATTTTCTGCATTTTCTACATAAATCACATTTTGCGTTGTCATACCGATTCTGAGTTTACCTTCTGGATTAGGTACCACCAAACGACCATAGTAATAAATTGCTTCGCTTGATTCGACCACTTCGGTATATTCATTATTGGTCAGCAATGTCAAACCCGGATCAATCGACTTGAGGGTTGTTTCCTCAACATCGCTCAAATCCGCCAAAATCGAATAAGTTACTTTCACCCCCGGCTTAATATTGCTAATATCGCCTTCCGATATTTCAATTAAAATCTCCATTTGAGAAAGGTCGGCGATTTGAACGATAGCCGGCGTATCCATCGCAGCGTTAACGGTTTGCCCTTCCTTAACCGGAACGGATACGATAGTTCCATCCAAAGGAGCGGTAATTTTGGTATATCCCAAATTAGTTTCTGCCGTACTCAAAGAAATTTCGGTTTCTTTAACGGAAGATTGCAATTCCGTAACCTTAGCTTTTGCGGTTTCATAAGTATTTTGAGCATTTTCCAAATCTTCATCCGAGGCAGCTTTTCTCTTCTTCAAGGTTTGCGTTCTTTTATATTGTTTTTCAGCCACTTCAAAAGAAACTTCCGCTGCTGTTAATTGTGCTTTATAGCTTTCCAATTTGGTTTTGTTAATATCGACTTCGTTCTGTTGGGTTGTAGAATCGATTTCGGCAATTAAATCACCTTTTTTCACATTTTGCCCGATTGTAACATACAAATGCTCAATTTTACCGGAAACTTGAGCACCGACGGTAACCAGCTCAATAGCACGCACTTCACCGGTTGCATTAACCACTTTTTGCACGTCTTGCCGCTTAACGGGTTCGGTAATATACGACACTTCATCTCCCGTTCCGCGAGACAAAACAAACAACGCACCGGCAAGCAATGCCATTAACAGCAAAAACAGTTTTTTATTATTTCTTATAAGACTGGCAAATGTTTTCATTTTTAATACTCAACTAAATAACCTTATTGCAATCAATCATTGTAAAT
>CALXOP010000122.1 GCA_944390035.1 uncultured Alphaproteobacteria bacterium
GGCCGGAGCTGGAAAAACTCAAACTTGAGGCCGAGGCAATAGGTTTTTATTTGTCGGCTCATCCGCTCGATTCTTATGCCAAGGGCATGGAGCGGTTAGGGGTTAAAACCGCGGCCGAAGTCTTTCACAACATTAAAGTCGGCGATACCGTTCGCGCCAAATTAGCCGGTTGCGTCAATTCGGTACAAAAGCGCATTTCCAAGAGCGGCAATAAATATGCCTTTGTTGAGTTCTCTGATACAACCAGCAATTTTGAGGGCTTGCTGTTCTCGGAAGGTCTGGCCAAATATGAAGAGGTGTTGGCCTCAGGACTTCCGGTTTTGGTGACCATGAGTATTGATAAACAAGAAGAGGACGGACGTCCGCGTTGTATGATAAACAATGTTGAAACCTTAGATAAAGCCATCGCCGAAATAGCCAACGGTCTGGAGATAGAGCTCAACGATGCAAGTGCTCTTCCCGGCTTAAAAGAAATTTTATACAAGGATAGAAACGGCAAAAATAAAATATATATCAAACCCGATAATAAGGATTGGAACATACGCATTGAATTAGCCGGCGGTTTTGCCTTTGCGACTCAAGACTTTTTGAGCCGGATTCGCAGCCTTCCCGGCGTAACCACTGTAAAGGAAATTTAGCCATGCCAAAGAAGACAAAGGAAACCCAAACCAGCCCCAATAAAAAGAGTTTTGATGTCTTGAGCGCCCTCTCGGGAGAAACGCTGATGCCTCCCCTCAAGCTGATATATCTTCCTTTTGCCTATGTGGTTGATAATTTTATGCCGCTCTTAAAGCTCTCTGTTTTGTTTGCTCTGCTCATTGGCGGGAGCTCTTTGGCCATGGGCTTTGCTTATATTTGCGGTATTCCTTTGTTGGTAAATTTTTATTGTTCCAACAACATCATCTTGTTTGCTTTTCACATTTTGCTTAAATATTTTCTTTTGTTTTTCTTTGCGGTTAAATGGTATGAATTGATAAGCCAAAAAAAGGCCTTAAGCCTGCCTTTCTTATTGTCATTTAATAACCAAACCCTCAAAGCCATAGGAGCCTTAGCCCTCATGTGGGGATTAAATCTGGTGCCTTTTATCTCGTTTTATCTTTTAGCCATAAGGGAGCCTAATCCGGATGTAACGATTGAAGTCACCTATTTTGGCGTGGTTTCAATCGGCTTTTTGGTTCCATTTGTGGTTTTGCGTTTTTACAGCATTTTTGGCTTAATTTTAGACGGTAAGCCGCTCCCGCGTTTAACCGAAATCTGGGAAAGAGGAAAAGGCAATTCTTTAAGAATAATCATTGCTTTGTTTGTTATCTTTATGTTGGCTTTGTTTGCCTTTCTGAATTTTTATCTGAATATGCAAGGGTATGATTACAGCCATCCTCTCTGGGTCGGTATCTCATCTGAATTTGTCTATGAGTTGATGTTGCTGATTTTATTAGCCTTATTTGTTGGGCATTGCTATACCCAAAAGTACTTTTTATATGGAGAAAAAGATGAAGGAAATAATTAATCTTCCGCTGATAGAAAGCATCAAAAGAAGTTATATATACTTTTTTAGCAATTTTAAGAAGGTGATAAATGTTGCCCTTTTGTGGACAGGAATAGTTTTTGTTGCCGATTGCCTGATGAATTTCCCCTCACTATGCAATGGGGAAGGGTGCAACGAGTGGTTAAATACATTCTTTGTTGTGCTGGAAATTGTTGCCGGTATGGCGGTTTCGGTTGCTTTTTCTCGAGCCATTATTCTAAAAGAAAAAAGATCGTGGAAACAAATCTCTTTAGGCTTAAGAGAGCTCAAGTATTTAGGCTACAGCCTATTTATTATGGCACTTTTGATAGTTTCGGCCTTGGTTGCCGGAATGCTGACGGTTTCAATTTTTGGCATAGATATGAAAACCTCATCAATGGCCATGCACCCGAATGCTTTAATGTTTTATTTTGTGCTGGTTATTGTTGCCTCGATTTACAGCTCCCGCTTTTCATTAATTTTGCCGGCGGCAGCTGTCGATGACAAAGAGCTAAATTTGCTGAAATCTTTTCAGCTCACAACCGGAAATTCAATCAAAATCTTTGCAGGTGTAATTCTGGCCACTTTACCGGTAATGGTGCTGTTGTTCTTTTTAGGAACGGCCATCACAGCCTTGCAGATAGAAGGGTTGATTGGCAAGGCAGTTTTTTCATTTTTGAGCATTTCTCTGAGTCTTATCAATACACTGCTCAAAGCCTGCTATCTGGCGCATATTTATCAATACTTTATGTATTTTTACAATCACCAAAAAGAAGAGGAGCTTTAAGCTCCTTTTCTTTTTTTAGCAAAGGCCTCAGCCATAATATCCAACTTGTAGTATTCTTGAATATTTTTATTTGCGACAAAATCCGCCGCCAAATCCAGCGCAAAGATGTTAGCCTGTTGGTTTAAGAAATCTCTGCCCAAACAAATACTATCTTTGTTGCGCAATAAATATTCTCTGAAATTCATAACATCTTGAATGCTTGATTTAATTAATCCGCTGCGTTTAGCAAAAATGGCGCAATAAGCAAAGATTGCGTAAATCGCGCCGAAAATAAACACGGCGGAAATAAGGTGAATATAGGCACTCATAACAATAATCGTCCCTAAAATCACGCCCCAGCACAAAATTTTCAAAGCCCAACGTGTTATCTTTGATTTGCATTTTCTTTTGCTTATCCAGAGATAAAAAGCGACCATAATCGAAGAAGAGAGCAAAACAAACAAGGCCTGTAAAAAGTTGATATTGAGTAAGGCAATCGCCAATTCGGCAAACACCAACATCGCCACACCAAAGAACAAATATCCGGCATTAAGTTTGAGCGATAATTTCTTTAGCTTTTTTTGTGTGGCTTTTTCAATGAGCGCAAAAGCACGTTTAATTTTGAGCTGATTGGTACTGTTCAAAGCCAAAATGGCATCATTTTTACTAAACAAGGAATTGATGGCTTTTTTCTCCACTTTTTCCAACGAAGAGAGATTATCGGTCTTTTTTACCAAGAGGATAGTGTCATCACTTTTCTGAATATCAATAATATTTTTGCGATACATCTCCAGCAAAAAGGCGCCGAAAGAAATTTTATCAAAAACCCCGTTATAAAGGAGCCTGAGCAAAGGTGCTCCTTTTTTGAAGTAGTTGTTTCCTTTGGTTTTATTTTGACTGATAGATTTCCACGACAACAGATATGAAATCAACAAAGTGAGCAAAGCCAGCGTACTGATGATAATATCGCCAAAGTCGCCCAAAAACCAGTTAAGTTTGGTGTTCATATCCGGAGCAATAAAACTTTCTTTAGGAAAAGCAATCAAAATATGCATCCCTTCGCCGATATAAAGGGGAACCAATGAGGCAAAGCCGATAGAATTTTCACCTTCGGCAAACGCCGTACCTTGAGAGGTGAGCGCTCCCGGATAACCTAGGAATACAAGCGAGCTGATGGGCTTTTCTTTTCCGGGAAAACTAACGGATACAAAGGCTCTGCTGACAACCAAATTCCATCTTCCGCCGGTAATATCCCAGTAAAATTCGTTAAAGTCATCATATTGCCAAATTTGCCGGTCAACGAGGTACTGAAAATTATAGGTATAAATTCCGGGCTCTAAAGTATAATTATCTTGCGGAACAATAACATATTCATCTGCTTGCTCAATAATTTTGTGTGGAATTTCTTGACCGTTAATGCTGACGCTGACCAAGTTTAGATTAATGCGATTGGTTGTGCCGTCGCGAGAGGTCGAAAATTTAGGCACAATGCGAGACAAACCGTTTTTGAGTTTTTGTCCGGTTGCCACAACCATAATTTCATCGTTAAAGCTGACCAATCCGGAAGGCAAAATCTCGATTTGGCTTGAAAGGTAAGGAATATGTTCTCTTGCCGGCACCAAAACTTGGGCTTTGTTTGGTAGCTCAAGATTCACCACCGGAAAATCCGGCGTCTGAAATTCTTCTTGTTGTTCTTCTTTGAGTTCATAAAATTGCGTCTGAGAGTCTTGAACATCGGCTCGTTCCGTAGGAGATTCGGATGAAATACGGTTAATGGCTGCGTCATACACTTTTTCCAAAAAGGACTTATTTTTCTCCTTCATCATGGCAATATATTCATCACTTTGTTGAATATTAAAAGAAGATGGTTTGCTGGGGTCATTTTTGGGGTCAAGTTGGGTAATGGCCACTTTCTTGAGCCGGTCCAAAATAAAATCATCCATAGCCTGCTGGTCAGTAGGGTCAGGGGTATCATCTTCAACTTCGGGCGTAAAAGGCGTCTTGCTTTCTTGAAAACTTTGCGCTTGTTCTAAGGAGTCAAAGGCGGTAGCTTTGGCCCAAACATCATTGGCTTGCCAACAAAGCAAACTGAAACAAATCGAAAGAAAAAGTTTTTTCATAAAAAAACGCCCATTGTTAACAAATAAAACATATTTGTTAGTATAAAATACAGATATTAAGAAAAGATAAAAGTTCAAAAGGAGTTAAAAATGAGTAAGACAGCAATTGCGGCCGTAATCTTAGCCGCCGGCAAAGGAACCAGAATGAAATCGGACTTGCCCAAAGTCATGATGCCTCTGTGCGGCAAACCGATGATACGTTATCCCATAGAAACTTTGGAAAACATGGGGGTTAAAAAAATTGTGGTCGTAACGGCGCCTGATGGTGATTTGGTCAGAAAAGAAGTGGCCCCGCACGAAAGTTGCGTCCAATCTGAGCAATTAGGAACCGGTCATGCTGTCTTGTCGGCCAAAGATAAATTAGGCAAATTTGACGGAGCCGTCTTAGTCATTTTTGGAGATAACCCGATTATCACCGCCAAAACTTATCAAATGGCCGCTGATAAATTAAGCGAAGGGTATTCGATTGTGGTATTGGGATTTCGTCCCGCAGATGCCGCCCGCTATGGTCGTTTAGTGGTTGAAAATGGCGAATTAAAGAAAATTGTAGAATTCAAAGATGCCACGGATGAAGAAAAAGCCATCAATTTGTGCAATTCGGGCTGTATGTGTTTTGACGGCAATAAAATGTTTGATATTTTATCACAAATCACTAATGAAAATGCAGCCAAAGAGTATTATTTAACGGATGCCATCGCTATTGCCCGCAAGGCAGGGCTGAAATGTGCGGTTGTCGAATGCGATGCACAAGAAGTCGCCGGAGCCAACACTCGTGAAGAACTGGCTCTGTTAGAGAGTTTTTATAAACAACGCAAGGCTGTCTAATGAATTTTCTCAAGCACAATTGGTTCGGCATATTTGCCGCTGTACTAATTCTGTCAGGTTTTGCCCTGTTTTTAATAGTTTTGTTTTCGCCGAGACAAGACAATCAAAACCGAGGCTTTATTCCCTGTACTGAGGAAATGGCGGTCAAACTGCTGGATTGTGATAAAAAATTTACCTGTACGCTGAGTGTGGTCTTAAAAAATTCACTGTGCGATGCCAAAGTGATAGGTAAAGGTTTTTCCCTTTGGCTCAAAGGCGAGCAAGCCACCCCTTGGGCAAATTATTTTTTTGAGCCGGATTTGGAAAATTCAGCAGAGCTTCCGCAAGAAGTAGAGGCTTTTTATAAAGAAAATCCAAATTTGCACCAAGATATGCAGCGCTTGCAAAAAATGCACGAAGAACTGCAAAAGCTTAAACCTTACAATCAAGATGAGGTCATACCGCAAGCAACCGCTCAACAAGAAAAAGAGGATAACAATGACAAAAAATAATCTTCCCGCCTGGGATTTAAGTGATTTGTATAAAGGGATGGATGATCCCCAAATCAATGCCGATATGGAAACCTACAAAAAGAACGTTCAAACTTTGGTCAAAAAATATAAAGGCAAATTAGCCGACCTAACGCCTGAAGAATTTGCCAAGGCCTTAAAGTTTTACGATTCTATGCTAGAAAAAGGCAGCCTCCCCGGGAGCTATGCCTATTTGAATATGTGCACGCAGATGAAGAACAAAGAAGCCATGGCTTTTTATCAAAACATCAGCGAAAAAATGACCGATTACGGTAAAGCCGCCATTTTCTTTGAATTGGAATTAAACCGTTTGCCTGATACCAAAATCAAAGAATTGCTCAAAAATAAGGAAGTTGCACGCTTTAAGCCGTTTATTGACCGTACCCGGCGTTTCAAAAAATATGACTTGTCCGAGGCGGTAGAAGAAGTCTTTGTTGAAAAATCCGTTACTTCGTCTGAAGCCTGGGTTCGTTTTTATGAGGAAACCTCGTCACGGTTGGAATATACAGTGGACGGTAAAGTTTATAACGATGCCGAAATCACCAAACTTTTGTTGGATAAAGATGCTTCCGTGCGTGAAAAAGCCGGCCGTGAAATTTGCCGCGTCAGCAAAGAAAATGCGCCTTTTATGAGCTTTGTTTACAATATGATTGTCAAAGACAAATCAATCTCTGACATCAAACGTGGGTATAAGACCCCTGTTTCTGAGCCAAACTTGGGCGAAAACGTCAAAGACCAAACCGTTGAGGCTTTAGCCCAATCCGTGCGTGACAGCTATGCAAAGTTATCCCACCGATTCTATAAACTCAAAGCCAAATGGCTTGGCGTTGATAAACTCAAATATTGGGACCGCAACGCGCCTCTGCCTTTTGGCAATGATAAGCACTATACCTGGGAAGAAAGTGTCAAAATCGTTTTAGATGCTTATAAAGAATTTTCACCCAAGCTCTATGATATCGCCAAAAACTTTTTTGATAACGCTTGGGTTGATGTTCCCCCGCGTGACGGCAAAAGAGGAGGGGCTTTTGCAGCACCTGTTTCCGGACGCCACCCGTATTTGTTCTTAAACTTTGTCGGTAAGCAAAATGATGTTTTGACGCTTGCCCACGAATTAGGACACGGGTGCCATATGATGACCCGCTTGCACAATGGTGAGTTAAACGAATGCAGCCGTATGACCACCGAAGAAGTTGCCTCCGTTTTTGGTGAGATGATGACCTTCCAGTCTCTCCTAAGACAAACCACCGACGATAAAGACAAACTTTGCCTGATAGCCGGAAAAGTGAGCGATATGATAAACACGGCGATTCGCCAAATTGCGTTTCACTTTTTTGAAAGCCGTGTTCATGCAGAGCGTCGTCAAGGTGAACTTTCCGAAGACCGCTTAGGCGAAATTTGGCTCGAAGAAATGCGTGCCGCACAAGGCCCATATGTTGAAATGGGCGATGAAAACGCACAAATTTGGTCGCAAGTCGGACACTTTTTCTTCCGTCCGTTCTATGTCTATTGCTACTCTTTTGCCGATTGCTTGGTCAATTCTTTGTATCAGGTTTATCAAGAAGGCAGTGTGAAAGACTTTCCGGATAAATATTTGGATATGCTCTCCAAAACGGCAATCACCGACTATGACAAGCTCCTCAAACCTT
>CALXOP010000123.1 GCA_944390035.1 uncultured Alphaproteobacteria bacterium
AAGTTGCTTTCTCATAATACACCTCATTATAACTGAACTTTGTCACTTTATAATCTAGCATATTATGCCAATATTGTCAAATAATTTTATTTAAACAATTTTATTTTGGCTAAAGAACGTAAAACAAAAGCCTCTCTTGCGAGAGGCTATAACGTGTATGATATAATTTTTAAGCCTTTGGTTTTCTGCCTCTTTTCTTTTGAGGTTTTGGCTCATCTACCACTTCTTCTTTAGCCTTAGTTTTTGAGGGCTCTTTTTTCGGAGCTTTGGTCGATTTAGCGGTAGAAGCTTTTGCTTTTACGCTTTCTTTCTTTTGCGTCGGCTTTCTTCCTTTCTTAGCCGGCGTTTTTTCTGTTACCGAAACGCTAACTTCTTCTTTTGTTTGAGCCGTTTCTGTAGATTTAATTTCGTTAGAACTTGTTGTTGGTTGCTCTTTCAAACATCTGATAAAATAAATTTGCAATGCAACAACAACGATTACGGCAAGCCACATATTAACATTAACATCACCAACAAGTCTTAAGACCCAGAACAATAAAACGCAAGCAATTAAAGCAACGGCACTTAAGCGCATTTTGGCATTAAAATCGAGGCTGATTTTCTTGCTTGCGGCAATAATTCCGGCCACAAATGAGAAAACCAGAGCCATAAGAAAGTAAAAGACAAACAATCCGGCAAAAACAAATGTTCCGACCAACAATGCCGTCCAGTTAATAAAGGAGGTAAATTCCGGCGTATAATCTTTTTGAACCAGTTCAAAATCGCCGTCGAGTTTATAAGTTCTGGCCTCATGCTCATTAATCATATACAAATAGGAGCGGGTAATATAGGCTCCTTGGTCGAGTAAATTGATGTCGAGCATATCGGAAGTCGTATCCAATACAATAGGAATAGGGTAAGCATTTTCATCACCGCCCAAACGCAAATGGACGACTTTATACGTTTCTTGCGGCTCAACAATTTGACCGTTCACAACTTTAATCGGCAAGAGTTGGTCGGCCACTTGTTGCGCCAAGGGAATTCCGTCCGTCGCAATCACTTTTGTCCCGACCCCGCCGAGAATACCGAGAATAAGGGCAAGGAGAGCCAAATATTTCAACCCGATACCTTGTCCTTGAGCAATATAACTAATAATTTTTTTCATCTATTTACTCCCTGAGTATATTATTTTGTACTTCTAATATACTGTCATTTCACAAATAATCAAACCCAAAATCACCAAAAGGCGAAAATAAAGCCGCATTTTAGCTGCAAAAGAATAGAAATTTGCGCATCAATCACTATATCAAGCAAGTGATAAATCAATAGGAGAAATAACAATGATAGTAAGTGAACTCAAAGACGGAGCCGTCTATTCAACCGAAATTAAGCCCAGTCGCTGGCGTTTGGTTTCGGGAATAATTATGCTGTTTTTTGCTGCCTATATTTGGTTTCATCCCGTGGCAACCATGGTTGGCTTAGCCCTCTATTTGGGTCTGGCTTTTATTGTCATGGGTATCGGATATTTGGCGGTTTCTACCAAAGCCACAATCGGCCGCGATATGTTTGTCGGTATTTTAGATATTTTGATTGGTGTCATTTTTGTATCTAATTTAGGCATAACCGCCGCCACCATGCCGATAATTTTTGCTTTTTGGAGCTTAGCCATCGGTATTGTACAACTGGTAGAGGCTTACCAATTAAGAAAATTGGGCTTCAGCTGGGGCATGTCGGTTATCTCCGGTGTGGTCGGTGTCGTTTTTGCCTATCTGATATTGGCTTATCCTTTACTGGGGATGTTGACCTTAAGCACCATAATCGGAATTTATGTTTTGCTATACGGTATGTTTGAGATTATGTCTTACTTTATGCTCAAACGCATCTAAACACCTCAAAAAAACAAGCCCCGCAAAGGGGCTTGTGTTTTTTAGAGTTCTTCGTCTTCATCATTATGCTCTTTAACCTGAACTTTTACTTTGGTAATTCGCATATTATCGACATCGGTAACCTCGTAAATACAATAATTGTCTTCCACTTTATCACCGACTTTAGGCTCTCTGCCGAGCAACCCGAAGACATAACCGCCGATGGTGCTTTCCTCATATTCAATATTTGGCAAGCCCATGCACTCGTATGCATCTTCAATTAAATACGTTCCCTCAAACAGGCAAGTATTGTCACTAATCATTTTCATGGGTTCTTCTTCGGCATCATCATGTTCATCCATAATATCACCGACCAACTCTTCCAAAATATCTTCCATAGAGAGCATACCGGCCGTTCCGCCATATTCATCAACCACGATTGCAACATGAATATGCTTTGCCATCATCTGGTGCAAAATTTCAGAAATTGATTTATTTTCCGGCACAAACAAGATTTTGCGAGCAATTTTGCTTAAAATATCTTTATCATGCAATTCGTCTTGGTGTTCTAAAAGGTCGCGAATATGAATCATGCCGACCACGCTGTCTTTGTCATCTTTGCACAAAGGATAGCGGGTGTGCTTGTTCCCTTTTACAAATTCCATAATTTCATCATAACCGTCATCTAAGAACAAGCATTTCATATCTTGTCTCGGAATCATAATTTCATGAGCGCAGATTTCAGAGAAATCAATGGCATTTTGAATAATTTCGCCTTCAGTATCGTCAATCACACCGTCTTTTTGCGAGGCATTAATAATGAGTTTGATTTCTTCTTCTGAGTGAGCATCATCCGTTTCGTTAGAAACTCTGGTGCCCATAAGGTGCAAGATAGCGTTGGTCACATGGTCAAACACCCAAATAAACGGCGCAAAAATTTTATTAAAGAGATACAGAGGTCTGGCAATGGCTAAGGCATAGCGTTCGGTGTGTTGAATAGCCAAAGACTTTGGCACCAACTCGCCCAAAACCACGTGCAATAAGGTAATAAAAGCAAAGGCCACACCAAAGCTGACCGAGTGAAGCAAAATTGTATTTCCGTTAAAAAATCCGCCGAACCACAATTCCAGCAAGCGTGAAACGGCCGGCTCACCAATCCAACCCAAGCCAAGGGAGGCAAGGGTAATACCGAGCTGAATGGCACTCAGATATGTATTAAGTCTTTCGGTAATTTTGAGGGCGATTTTTGCTTGTTTGCTGCCGCCGTGAGCTAATTCTTCCAGTTTAGTTCTTCTAATTTTAACGATAGCGAATTCAGAAACCACAAAAAAGGCATTAGTAAACACAAGAAACAACACTAACGCCATATAAAAAACGTACATCATGATATTATAAATGATTACCTTATAAAAAATTACAATCAATTGCTAATTATAATTATCCGATTGCAGATGTCAAGGGCTCCATCCGTAAGACAGAATAACTACAATTATCATCTGAAGTTTAATATGAAAAGATTACTAATTGATTACTAAGGATTATTTTTTTCATCATCCTTTTGAATTTTAATAACATGGAAGGACACGGGAAAATTAATGCCCAATTCGCGAAAACGATTTAATATTTGTTCTCGGATAGCATTAGTAACATCATTTTTATTATACACATTAGCCACAAAACAATTAAGTTGCAGTTCAAGTCCGGTTGTTTTAAGGTCTTTAATATTCACCCAAGGCATCGGATTTTTTAAGACCAGGGAATTATCCAAAGCAATATCGACCAATGTTCTTCTGACCCTTTCCACCTCACAATCATAATCAACCGCCACATTAATTTCGATACGTCCGATTTTATCGGCATAAGTCAAATTTACCAAAGAACTTGAGATAATTTCGGCATTAGGAATAATAATATTTGCTTTATTTGAGGCTTCAAGCGTTGTTGAGCGTATGTTAATTTGTTTGACCACGCCTTCTTGTCCGTTGATAATGACCCAATCCCCGGGTTTAAGCGGTCGTTCAAACAAAATTGTAAGACCTGCCACAAGGTTGCTGACCATATTTTGCAAACCCAAACCGGCACCGAAAGACAACGCACCGGCAATAATGGCAATACTTCCGAAACTTCCGCCCATCACGGCAATAGCAATTATAATTGAGATAAAGAACCCCAAAAAGCCAATTCCTGCCACCAAAGAATTTTTAATACCATCATCCATATCAATTTGGCTGAGAACACCGGTCGCAAAACTTCCTTTAATCAGCTTAAATACAAACAAGGAGATAAAAAATGCCACAATTCCCAACAAAATGGACACAATCGAAATATGAATACCGCCAAAATTAAACCCAATCAGAAAACTTTTTAAGTTAAGCAGAAAAATATCGACCGACACGCCCCAACAGCTCAAAATACCAAGAATTGCCA
>CALXOP010000124.1 GCA_944390035.1 uncultured Alphaproteobacteria bacterium
GCATATAAAAACAAATTGAGCAACGCTTGCCGCGTTCCGGTTCATTTTCCAAACCTTGTGTTAAGGCGCACCAACGCTCATTATCGTACTCAAGCTCAATAAACGGAATTTGATAGATTTGGCAAACGCGTTTGTTTTCCTCACATCTTTTTTGATATTCTGCCAACGGACGAATATTAGGGTTATAAAAAACCACTTCAGCCAAAGCCTTTTCTTTGGCTAATTTTTCAATCACCGCACAAGAGCACGGCGCACAACAAGAGAGCAATAAAAACTTATCAGACATCAAATTTCTCCGTTTTAAGCACAATATACGCCCAAACAATTAATTCCGCAAGCCCTTAAAACGATTGATTCCAAAGCACAAATTAAATAATATTACCATGAAGGAGATATGCCTATGATAATCCGCCAAGCTCAAATAAAAGATGCTGCAAGCATCGCCCAAATTAACATCACGACTTGGAAGCAAGCCTATGCTTCGCTGTTGCCTCACTCATTCCTAAAAAATCGTAATCTCACAGATAAGAGAATTCAAAAACTTGAGCAACAAATTAAAGCTCAGCAACACATTATGCTGGTAGCAGAAATTCAAAACCACGTTATCGGTTATTTGATTGGCGGACCAGCTCGCGATAAAGCTTTTCCCTTTGCTTATGAATTATATGCTTTTTACGTTCTCCCTCAATATCAACACCAACACATCGGACAAGCTTTGTTTGACGAGTTTAACCACCAAATCAAACATCAGCCTTTTTATGCCTATATGCTAAAAGGAAACGCTCCGGCGCAAAACTTCTACCTTCGCAATGGCGGAATTGAACTCACCTTCTATGTGCGCCCTCTTCCCACTCAAGAACTCAACACCACCGAAGTCTTATTTGCTTTTAACCAATAATTAAGCAAAACATTCTACAAATCTTTGTAATTATTCAATTTTAAGAGCTAGACGAAGAATGTTGCAACGAAACCTATTATTGGTAAATATTTATAAATTTTTCAACGGATTAGAACCTCTATCGGTTTTTATCATCATTTACTTTTACCAAATCACCGGCTCTTTTGCCACAGCCGTTGCCGTTCGCTCCATCGAAACCATTACTTGCTCCCTCTCTGAAATTCCTGTCGGCCTAATTTCTGATAACATCGGACGCAAAAAAGTCTCCGTCATTACCGGACTATTAATGACTTTGTCAGCCTTTTTCTGGGCCTTAGGCGGCAGTATCGACAGCACGGTAACACTGTTTGTCGGCGGATTTTTTGCAGGTCTTGCCAACTCTTTTTATTCCGGCTCTTTTGAAGCTCTGATATATGAAACCTGCACCAAGCTCAAACGCCGGCAAGATTTTTCAGCCGTTATCTCCAATGCCGGCACTTGCAGATACTTAGCGCTCGCCTTAGGTACGATTATGGCCTTGGTTATATATTCTTTGTATGGTTTAACGGTTTTGGCATGGTTTGCCGTTCTCCCCAGAATATGCGAAACAATCACCTCTCTGTTTTTTGTTGAACCTTTGGCGAACTCCCCCAAAGTCAGCTCACTGCAAATGTTAAAAAATTCAATCAAATGCTTTAAGGCCTCAAAAAAATTGCGCCAAATTTCTGCACTGCAAATCTTTGATGAAAGTTTATATTGGACCAACTTAGGCATCAACAGCTTATATTTTCAAACCCTTGTTCCACTATGGGTGATTAACATTGCCACTTTCATCAATCATATTTTATCAGCCTTAGGTTATGCCGCATTCAAAAAATTCAGACAACTGAATATGTTTAAAATTTTAACCTTTTCCAGTTGGATTGAGGCCGGATTTGGCATTATCACCATTATAGTTAATTCCGTCTTATCACCGTTCATCTGGGGATTAGCCAGCTTCTTCCAGTACTTCAAACGTCCGGCCAAAATCACCGTAATTCAGCACGAGCTCAGCCCACACCAACGCGCCACCATGGGCTCAATGATATCCTTGCTCAGCGGTATTTGCTCCGGCATTTGCATGTATATGGTTGGTCTGATTGCTGACTATACTTCCATTTATGTCGGCTTCAGCATCTTAATCGGTGGCAAAATCATCCTTGGATACTTTTATTCCGCCCTCACCCATAAATACGCCCCTAAAAAATAGCCATAAACAACTTGACAAATTTTCCAAAATATGACAAATTTCTCATCAGGAGAAAATCATGTCAAGCAAATACACACAACAAGAGATTCTGGACATTACCCAAACTTTTATTCAGGGGAATTCCGATGCCGATTTTATACAAAAAAAGATGTATGAAGGATTTGACTACCCTCGCCCTTTCAGAATCTTTATTTTCAGTAAAAGAAATAATTCCGACCATGCGGTTGTTGATGCTCCCGCATTGGAAGAGTTAGGACAAATCATCTTAAAAAACAATCTCCACGCTCCAACCAATGCCTACAATCTCACCCTACCCTCCGTTAACGAAATGGGAGGATACCATGCCGTTGCGCTGATGACCGACGCCAACACACGCACAATATGGTATCAAGACTCTTATGGCATTGAAATGCGCCAAGAGTTAAAAGATTTTTTCAAGCAACTATTTCCGGATTACAAAATCACTTGCTTTAATCAAATTCAACAAGACAAACAAAGAAACGACAGATCCTGCTATCTCGTAGCCGAATATAACATTTTGGATATGTGGCACCGTAAGACCAACCACCCCCAATACCTTAAAGAATATGACAGTTCAGAGGCCAGAAAAGCGGTGTGGAACATTGTTAAGCTCATTGATGACGACACGCCGTCCAACAATTTTTATAAAGCACCCAAAAAAGCTGCTTCCAAACAAGTCTTGTCAAAAAGATATATTTTAGAGTGCAAAAAGAACGGCTATCGCGATTTCAAATACCGCCTCACACAAGAAAAAAACTACCCCAAGCTCATCAAACAAGCGGCACAAAAAACTTTGGCTCTACATAACATGTATCTCAAATTGCTTGAGCAAAACTTTTTTACAAAATAACCCTGAAGGATAATACAGTTTTACAGAGTTAAGCCACCAGATTGAACATAAACTTTTTGGGTAACATAGTCAGCCTTTCTTCTGGCAATACTACGTTGAAACCACCGCTGAGATAAGTTTTTGCCACGAGCTAACAAGGTTTTATCAAATTTTTTGAAATCCAAACTTTCTCGTACTCTTTTGAGTTTTAATAACTTATTGATTTCGGCAATGTCTTTTTGAAATACCTTATCAACATTAATATACTCAGATAACACTTCCGGATGTTCACACACATTGACAAGTTTTTCATCAGTTTCGACTTGTCCATAAATCTGTTGCGACAAATCATGGTAATCATATTTTTTTGTTTCCGGATTATAAATACGGTAAGAATACATAATGGAGCGTTGTTGAAAATACTCTTCATTATTTTGTTCTGTTTCTTTCAAATAAGGCAGACGTTCAGCTTCTTCCTTCACAATACCGCCAAAATCTTCAATATATTTAGGGAGTTCATCGTTCCATTGAATATACTCAAAACTCATCAGTTTTGGCAGATTAGTAAAATATTTTACAATTTTTTGCTTTTTCTCTTCATCTGTAAGCTCTTTTTTGGCATTAATTCTTTTCAGATATTGAACAAGAGATTGAGCCGGAGCCCCAAACATACTATAATCTTCATATTTTTCTTGTTCCAAATAAGTATTAATAGAATAGATTAACTCTTCAAACGAGGCACTGCGTTCATCATCAATACACCGATTAAAAAGATTTTTAACGCTCAGATTTTTATAGCCTTCTTTATATTGTCTGCTTTCAATTAAAAAATTATTTTTAAAATGCTTAATCTCGTGCAAAATCGTCCGTTTAACCTCATGCTCCTTCATAAGGGCCCGTTCATAAACATTATACAATTTTTGCTCTTTAAGACTTCTCTTGGCTAAAACTTGATCTTTAGCCTCCCAATAAGTCAGTAAGGGATTTGCTTTTTCCAAATCTCTGATGGCCTGCTCATTTTTCTGCGCAGCCAAATAATCATTTTTATTTAAAGAGATAATTTCATTTGTAATCCAAATACAATTATCATAGCTTAGTCCCTGCGCATCAATATCAACCGGTTTACCTTTCAGGTCCGTATATTTGATCTTTTTGGTATTTTCATCAAACTCAGCATGATTATAAACATCTTGCCGCCGAAACTGCAAACCTGCCTTTTGAGCAAACTCCGAAATAAATTCATCACTAATATGAGGAAAACTGTTAAACAAAACTTTATCAGCTCCGATCTGAATATTCGGCAGCGGCTTATTTAATTCATTAAGATAATTATCTCGATCCAAATTAACGCGTCTGGGAGGAATTTCCAGCGACAAAGCTTTTGTGGCAGAAATATCAATTTCAGGATACACAGCTGGTGCACCCAAGACCTGTTTCAAAGCGTAGCTTTTGTTCTTAAGAGTCTGGTATGGCTTCAATACAAACAATTCACCATTATTTCCGACAAATATATTACCTTCTGTATCGTACTGCATATCTTCCTCACTTTTCTTTTTTATATACTAACACAAATTTAAAATATTGTAAATATTTGTCCAAACAGGTGTAATTATGTCAAACAAAAAGATACCCCCGCGTAAAACGCGGGGTTCTTCATATGCGGCTATAAGCCTTTAGCACTGGCCTCCCCTAAACGGGGCACCCATATTCTGCCAGACGCAATTTGTTACTACTTACCCGTAAACGG
>CALXOP010000125.1 GCA_944390035.1 uncultured Alphaproteobacteria bacterium
AGTTTCATTTTTTATCCATTATTGATTCGTTTTTGAAAAATAATAGCTGATTGTTGTTAATTTTCGTTTAATGTCAAAAAAAATTTTAAAAAAATTGAAAAAAATACTTGCAATTTTGTCTATATGGCTATATAGAGCAAATCAGAATATATATCATTATGTATGTTGGTTAAAGGTGGTGGTCTTAATCAGCAAGTGTTAATTCACCAAAAAATTATTAATTTTATTAAATTTACTGCCTTATGGGAACAAATGAAACAAGTAAAGTAAAGAGATTTTTGTTTGCACCAAAAAATGCATCTCTCAAAGCGGCATTAGAAAGCCAGAGTAACAACGTTCGCCAAGCTGTGTATTTGTCGCGGTATGTGGCAGAGGACTACATGCGAATTAGAATTCGTAATCACTCCAACACAACGCAAGGTATTGCTCGCGCCATGGCTCATCGTGTGACACCGATTACCTACTACAAGCTTCATGCTTATGGGTATGGTGATGACAAATGTACTCAGGTTGTCGGTACCATCCGCGTTGAGGGAAAGTCCTTTGACGAAGTCGTGGAAGTGGCAAAGTGCATTATCGAAGAGGTGGCGGCTTATGACAAGATTTATCTCAAGATGAAGGTATCGGACATCCTGGCACGTGATGAAACGCCGTGGGTTGAAGTCTTCTGTACAAAAAATCGCCGGTTGAGAGTTGATCAGTGGAAACCGCAGCTCGACAAGATTGCTCAGGCGCTCGGTTCGGAGGTCGTTCTTTGGGATGCTGAAATTCGTGAATTTTAAGTATCCGTAAGCCAGAAAAAGGAAATTTGAAGGGGTTGGTCAAAAGACCACCCCTTTTTTTGTTAAGGCGTTTCATATGATAATATAGGTCTAACATACATTCCATATCCAGGGCGGTCATCGGTTTTGTAGCTAGCGTTATAAAATCCATTACCGCTAACATGCCACATGTGAAATCCCCAAGCTTTGGCATCTGAGAATTGTGTGGATGACCAGTAAAACTCTCTGTCGATTGTTTCCGCTCCAAAAGAAGATAAAAGTGTCATAGTATTGTCTATTGTCGTTTTTACATCGTATAGACTGATTAACTCTTTGATACTTGGTAAAAACCACTGGTTCTTTTTGCAAAAGTCTGCAGAACAGTATTGAGGCTCGTATGCATTGGCTGCCTCTGCTGCATAAGTAGTAGATTTATCTGCTAAAATAGTGTCTGTGTTATATCTTCCATTACTGCCACATTTTTTTAAGTCGTCTGTGAAAAGACAAACATCCAGATTTTTTATTAGAACATTTCCTCTTGACCAGGGCATCATTTTATGTCCTGTACTTCCGTCTTTTTGAACACAATTTAGAGCTACAGCTAAATGATTTTGTTCATCAAATATGACGCCGATGGGATAAATATTTGTTGGTAGTTTATTGGCGTCATAGCATAATTTATTACTTCCTAAAACGCTACCAACGCTACATTCTATGTTATCTTTAGAACAGAAAAATTTTGAGAAGTCGGTTGGACATCTTACGTGAGGTTTTTCTAAACATTCATCGGCAGTCATCGTGTATCCTAATTCAATACAATCAGGTGTTGACGTGCAATTTAGATTGGATGCGGAGGCTGAGTATGGTGGAATTAAAAGATATATGCTTATTGTAAGAAAAGAGAATGTTTTTGGTAAAGATTGCATAATTTCACCTCATAAAATAGGTTTAGTTTTTATGATTTTACCAAAAGTTTCTGTTTGAGTCAATTATTTATAAAATGTTTTTTTTATTTTGGCTAAAACGTGTATTCATAAAGAATAAATAAAAATAAAGAAAATTTGTTTTCTTTATTAGTTGATTTTGTCTAAAAAATTTATTATAACGATTTATGAATTAATCCTTTTATGTTTTATTTTTTTATTTTTATTTTTATGGAAGCAAGTAAAGTTTTGGCCCTGATGGCAGAGATTATGAGTGATGACGTGCAGAAGTTTAACTATTCTCCGCAAGATGTGATTGACATTTATTGTCAAGTTCGGAACTGTGAAGAAAACTTAAAGCAACGTCAGAAAAAAATGTGTGCAGCACCCGTGATTCCGTTGAAATTGAGTGCTCTTGCCGCAATGAAGCTGCATTTGTGCAATATCTATGAGTTTATTACCAAAGATGAAGCCGGTGCCGCAAAGATGGAACGTTGGTATCATAAATCTAAACAGGGCGTTTCTTTGGAAAACAAAACAAAGGTTTTGACCCCGAAGAAACCTGCTGCTAAGAAGAAAATTCAATCTTCTTCCAAGGGCGTTTCTTCGCTTTGGCTCGGCGTGCAAAAAAGTCAACCTCTCATTGAGACGTGCAAACTCTTGACCGATGAAAAGGTTTGGAAAGGCGAAATGCATCAGTCACAGGTATCCGAATCGGCCATGAAAAAATTTTTCTTTACTTTGTGTAAGGATGAATATTGGTTCGGACAGTTGCAAAAAAATGTGTATGTTGCAATTGACTGTGAGCAAAGAGTGAAAGCTTTGGTGCAGTCGCGTTTGCATTTACAAAATTATTTCAAATTTAACTATCATAAAGAAGCGGAAGTTGAATTTGAAGATTGGTATCAATCAGTGTTGTCCGTGCTTAAGCCTGATATTGATTTGCTGGAAAAAGTGATTGCAAATGCTCGGACTGAGACTGAACTTTTGAGTGCTCAAGCTGACTTTAGTAATTTTTGGGGAAGGTTACAGCCGTTTTGCGGGCAGGCTTGTTGGCTAAATTTAACGACCCAAATAAGAGCACCGAAAGGTGTTGAACCGGAGCACAAAATGTTTGTTTTGGATAGTCTGGCTTTGTTGGAGAAACACTATAATGTAGCTCAAAATGAGTTACTATCCGAAATTAAACACTCAAAGCAAGAAATTATCGGCTTGGAGGCAAAACATTTTTTGCTCTTGCGAAAAGAATTGAAAAAAATTACGCAAGTCAAACGAATCGTCGTCTTTACAAAAGATTGTTCGGAAAGAGGAGCTTTTGTATGGACTTGTGAGTGATTTTTTGGGGGCGGGACGCGTGCGTCTTGCCCTTTTTTTGTGCCTTAAAGGGGTAAATTGTGTTTAATTGCTTGCAAATGGGGATTTTTGATTCTACAAATAGAAAGCTTGTTAATTAATATTAATAAAGAGGTTTTTATGAATCAATATCGAACACATACCTGCGGAGAATTGCGGGAGAATGATGTGAATAAAACCGTGACTTTAGCCGGTTGGATACATCGTAAGAGAAATTTGGGAAATCTATGCTTTATAGATTTGCGAGACCATTATGGAATTACCCAATGTGTGATTGACAGTTCTTCTGATTTGTTCGATAAAATCAATGATATTCGCGTGGAAAGTGTTATTGGCGTTACGGGTAAGGTATTGCACCGCGAAAGCGTTAATAAAAATATGCCGACGGGCGATATTGAAATTAAGGTTGAGGCTCTTGAGGTTCATTCTCGGGCTGAGGTCTTGCCTTTCCAAGTCTCTCAGGAAGACGATGCTCCTGAAGAATTGCGTTTGAAATATCGTTTTTTGGATTTGCGTAAAGAGCGCATTCACCAAAATATTATGTTGCGCTCAAAGGTTATCTCGGCAATGCGTCGTTTGATGACCGAGCAAGGTTTTACCGAATATCAAACCCCGATTTTGACGGCTTCTTCTCCGGAAGGGGCTCGTGACTTTTTGGTTCCGTCTCGTATTAATCCCGGCAAGTTCTATGCTTTGCCGCAAGCTCCGCAACAATTTAAGCAATTGTTGATGGTGGCCGGATTTGATAAATATTTTCAAATTGCTCCTTGTTTTCGTGATGAAGACCCGAGAGCTGACCGTTCTCCCGGCGAATTTTATCAACTCGATATGGAAATGTCTTTTGCGACACAAGAAGATGTTTTCAAAGTTATTGAACATGCAATGGGCGGTGTGTTTAACGAATTTGCCAATGGCAAAAAGGTTGACCAAGCTCCGTTTATGCATATTCCGTTCAGAGAGGCAATGCTGAAATATGGTTCGGATAAGCCGGATTTGCGTAACCCGTTAATTATTCAATGTGCAACTAAGTTGTTCGGTAATTCCGGTTTTGGCGTTTATGACAGCAAAGTGTCCGAAGGAAATGATGTTCGAGCCATCGTGGTTCCGGGAATTGCCGATAAGCCGCGCTCTTTCTTTGATAAATTGGATGCTTTTGCCAAAGAAAATGATATGGGCGGTATTGCTTATATTGCATTTGCCGAAGGCGGTGCCAAAGGTATTGCCAAAATGTTGAGTGCCGAAAAATTGCAAGAAATTAAGTCAACCCTCAATGCAAAAGACGGCGATGCTATCTTGTTTATGGTCGGCAGCGGTTTGAAACTTTCTAAATTTGCCGGTAAGGTTCGTTTGAAACTCGGTGAAGACTTAGATATTAACGAAAAGAACGTCTTTAGAATTTGCTGGGTGGTTGACTTCCCGTTCTATGAGGAAAATGAAGAAACCGGTGCGGTTGAGTTCTCGCATAACCCGTTCTCAATGCCTCAAGGCGGAATGGATGCTTTGTGCAACAAAAAGCCTTTGGAGATTTTGGCTTACCAATATGACTTGGTTTGCAACGGTGTCGAGTTGGCTTCGGGCGGTGTTCGTAACCATGAGCCGGAAATTATGTATAAGGCATTTGAAATTGCCGGCTATAACAAAGAATTTGTGGACAGCAAGTTCGGCGGAATGATTAACGCCTTTAAGTATGGCGCTCCTCCGCACGCCGGTTGTGCTCCAGGAATTGACCGTACGGTTATGTTATTGTTGGATGAGCCGATTATTCGTGACGTTATTTTGTTCCCGCTTAACGGTAAGGCGCAAGATTTGATGATGCAGGCTCCAAACTTTGTAACCGATAAACAATTGGAAGAATTGCATATTAAAATTGTTCCGGTTGAAGAAAAGAAATAAGTCAAAAAAAAGCCTCTCTTCGGAGAGGCTTTTTTATATACTAAAATTTAAGTTAAATGTGATAAGAGGAAAAAATATTGTCAATCACGGAGAGAGGAATATGAAAAAACTGTTAATGTTGTGGAGTATGGTGCTGGTTTTAAGTGCTTGTAAATCGGTTAGTTTTAGCGATTTGAATTTGAGAGCTCCTAATTCGCAATTGCTGCCTCCTTTGAGAACAGAGGTGGATAAAGACAGTATTAAAGATAGTTTTGATACAACTATTCATGGCTCTTCGGCAGGAAGTGGTTTTGAATCAGAGGATTGGAGCGTTAGTGGTGATACTTATACTTTTGTGAAGAAAAAAGATAGTCGGACCCGTGATATGATTACGCTTTTTGAGCGTAATGTTGAAAATATTTCTCAAGTTTATGGAACTCGCAAGGGAAGTATTAAAATGCGTTTTACCAATAGTCGGATTTATTCTTCGGGATATTATTATACTGTTCCTTCATGGATTAGTATTTATAGCTTGAATTTGTTGGGATTCCCATTCGGATATAGAAATACGGATTTGGAAGTTGAGGTTTCAATCTTGAACAATAACGGAGATTTGATTTGGAAATCAACCGAAATGGGAAAAGGTGAGGAAATCGTAGCAATGTATTATGGTTATAGTGAAGAAGAAGCGTTGGTAATGAGCTCAATTAAAGCTCTGAAAGATGCTTTAAGGAAGATTAATCTAAATATTGCCAATGATTTTGAGCGGATTAACGCAGGATTGCAATAATTTTAAGGATGCTAAAAAAATATTTTGACTTCTTAAAGAAATGAGAGTAAATATCTTAACGAATTTAATGCCTCGTCGTCTAACGGTAGGACACGACACTCTGGATGTTGGTATCTTGGTTCGAATCCAGGCGAGGCAGCCACAAAAAAGACCGCCTTTCGAGGCGGTTTTTTTATGGCGTGTCGGAGCCCGATGAGAACCAAGGTTCGGAGCGGATAGTTGGGGAAAGCGAACAAGAGATTAGGTGTAAACCTAATCGAAATGTGAGCTTGAGCCTTACGGCGCGAAAGGGGCCCATTGCAGGGCAATGGGAATTTACAATCCAGGCGAGGCAGCCATAAAGAAACCGCCCTTTGAGGCGGTTTTTTTATGGCGTGTCGTAGCCCGATGAGAACCAAGGTTCGGAGCGGATAGTTGGAGAAAGCGAACAAGAGATTAGTGGGAAAACTAATCGATATGTGAGCTTGAGCCTTACGGCGCGAAAGGGGCCCATTGCGGTGCAATGGGAATTTACAATCCAGGCGAGGCAGCCACAAAAAAGACCGCCTTTCGAGGCGGTTGTGACAAAGATGTGATTTTATTGTGTTGGTTTAATAGTGAATCCAACAGACAAATTTTTGATTTTTTTGGCTGATTTTGTAGCATTGGTAGCTGAGCGCAACTAACACAACACACCAGCTGCCAAAAAAAGCCAATATTGCCACAATTACGGGATTTTGCCAATCTTCCATTTTTTGAATATGGGACATACCATAAAAAAGCAATAGGCCAATACACAGAATAAGCGGTATAAATCCCCATCGCATTATCCAGCGCATGATGTTTTGTGAGGCCTTATAGGCTTTGGCTTTTTGGGGTGTCGTCGCATAAAGATATGCTTTTTGTTGTTTATAGATATCAATTACCTGATAGCCACATTCTTGAGGCTTTTTGCCGATTGTGGCAATAAATAAATCGGTTGCCTCTTGTTTGATTTTTTTATCCATAAAAATAAAATTAAAATGTTAAACATAAAAGTACATTATTCGGTTGCACGCTATAGCACGGAAAATGTATTTTGTCAAATTTGAAATGTTTTGAGGTTAAATGTTTTTTAGTTTCTTCAAGATAGAGTTTTTTTGAACAAAAACAACATTGTTATCTATTTGAGATGCCTTTGATATTTTGATGTATAATTTGTTCCCAATCAAGAGTGTTGCTTTTTTGGATGCCGTGCTGGGGAGAATATGTATATTTTTGTAGGCTATTATCAACAATGCCTGGACGCATTTCATATTGCTTTTTTAATAGGTTTTGAAAATATTCAGGACTGATGTCTTGTTCTTCCCTGTATTGTTTGATTTCTTCAGAGGAAAGTTGATAGTTCTTTAGGTCATCAGGGATTTGCAGGTTGTTGATGTAATTTTTTAGAATTTGTTGGGTGTTTTCATCATATTTGGATAATAATTGATTTTCCAACTTTTGAAAATTTTCATCCATTGTTTGTGTTGAATAAGTCTGTTGTTCATCCTTGGTCAAGGCTGCTCTTTTGATGAAACCATAATTATCGGCAGATGCAATATATTGTGTATGAATATATTGTTTCGCTTCATTTAAGATAGGTTGGTTTGTTTGAACAGAATATAAAATATTATACAAATATTGCTTGCCATCAGAAGCGGTAAATTGTGTTTGTTGATCAGTTTTGCGGAGAGGAGAAAAGACAAAATATTTTTGGTTACCGCAAAAGTTTCTCATAATACGTTCATCTTGCTGTGTATATTCAATGTAAGAATCGTTTATTTCGTCATATACAGGTTTGTTCGTGTCGTATGTGCTGGTGAGTGCTTGGGCAAAAAGGGTTTTATAGGCCTGATTATGAATAGTTTGGTGCAGACCTTTACTGTTATATTCATTTGTATAATCTGCGGAAACAGCACTGAATTGTTCCAAAGCTGAGGATAGACCTTCTTTGGGGGATTTTTCATCTACCCAAGCAATTAATTCGTCTATCATTTGCAATTTGAACATATTTTGTGGTTGGACAATGTTTTCTCCGTTAAGTACAGATGCTATGATGTCATGTCTTTGTTGGTGTCCAAACTCATGAAAAATAGTCGATGGTGATAATAATTCTTGGTTTCGCTGTTTTAATGCTTCTTGGGTCTGAGAAGCTTGTTGTAATGTTAAAATACTGGGATTGTTTAGCATCTGGGATAATAGTTTTTTATCTTTGCGGCTACCTTCGTTGAGGCTTGAAAACAAAGTTTTAACATCGGTTAGGTTTTTTATTTCATTGTGCTCTAGGTTGTAATTGTTTAGAGCTAAGTTTAATTGTTTGAGTGCATCGTCATAAGAAATTTGATTGTCTGTATTATGCGGATTGTTTGTTCTTGCATAATTGAATGCTTGTTTGTCGGTGATGGAATATTGATATATAATGAAACCTCCTTTACCCTGATTTATGGAGGGATGAAAAAAGGCTTTTTTGTTTGTATGAGAATTTTGTCCCATAACCAGATAGTTTGCAATATCATCGTCGGCAAGTGCAATGGTCTTTGTATAAAACTCAATAGGTTCGTCTTGGCTTTGTAGGTTTGTTTGATGTTGCGTAATGTTATCTTGAGGCTGATTTTCTGAGGCCATTGATGGTACTGAGAGAGAACTTGCGGCCAACAAAACGGTTGCAAGTTTTTCTTTGCCCATTTTTTTTAGGTATAGTTCTTTTTTTATTTGCTTTATTTTTTCTTTGAGTGACATTTCTATATCAGTCTTTATGTTCTTTTTCTTTTTATATTGTAACACAGTGTATTGAAAATCGCAATTATTTATAAGCAAAAAAAGCGTCTTTACAATTTTATTTTTCGGCTTTACATTATCGCCCGACAAAGGGGAAAATGAGATGATTAAAGATATGACCGTCGGGGCGCCGACGAAAATGATTATCGGCTTTGGTATTCCATTGCTGATCGGTAACTTGTTTCAGCAACTATATAATATTTCAGATATTTTAATCGTTGGTCGGCTTATCGGGGTGGAAGCCTTGGCCGCAGTTGGCGCATCTTCTCCTCTATTTGTAACCTTGTTGATGATTGCGTTTGGTTTTACCGGCGGGTTGACCGTGATTACGGCACAACGCTTTGGGGCGCAAGATGATAAGGGTGTTAAAAGTTCGGTGGTACATAGTTTGATTGCCAGCGTGGTGCTGAGTTTGGTGATTACCGGTGTGACGTTGATTTATTTGCATGAACTTTTGAATGTGATGAACGTGCCGGAAAATATTATGCAAGATGCTTATCGGTTTATGTTTGTTTTGGGATGGGGTTTGGTATTGATTGTCAGCTATAACCTGTTATCCGGATTTATTCGGGCGTTGGGCGATAGTAAAACACCTTTGTATTTTTTGATTTTTTCATCGGTATTGAATATCATTTTGAATCTGATTTTGATTTATTACGGAAAGTTAGGGGTAGTTGGTTCGGCACTCGGAACGGTTATTGCCATGGCGATTTCGGTGGTGTTGTGCTTGATTTACATGGAAAGAAAATTTCCTTTGTTGCGTTTGCACCGCGAAGACTGGAAATTTAGCTGGGATTTTATGAAGGAGCATTTGCATGTTGCTATTCCGATGGCTTTGCAGTTTTCGGTGATTGCCTTGGGATTGATGATTATTCAAAGTGTTTGTAATTCTTTTGGCTCAGATGTGATTGCGGCTCTGACTTCGGCTTTGAGAATCGAACAGTTGGCAACGCAATTTTTGGCGGCTTTGGGTTTGGCTTTGGCCACTTATACCGCACAAAATTATGGGGCTTGCAAAATTTCAAGAATTCGTAAAGGTGTTTTTAATTGTTCGTTGATTTCTTTGGCAATCAGCGTGGTTATTGCCGTAACGGTTCGATTTGGCGGTGAAGAAATGGTCGGCATTTTTATTGAGGGCGGAAATGACCATATTGTTGAAATTGCCCGCGGCTATTTGAATATTTCAACGATGTTTTATTTCTTCTTGGGGCAAATTTTTATTTTTAGAAATGCTTTGCAAGGTATGGGACAAGCCTTTATTCCAATGTTGGCCAGTGTGGTAGAGTTGGTTATGCGCTCTTATGCCGCGGTGGTCTTGGCTCATTTGATGGGCTACAGAGGTATTTTTTATGCCAGCCCGATTGCTTGGGTGGGCGCTGCGGTTGTGGTTTCTATCGGGTATTGGATGACTATTCGCGGTTTGAAGAAAAAATTGGGAAGTGCAAGTGTTCACTGGTCTTTTAGGAGAGAAAAGGGTGAAGACGAAGCCTCACAATCATTGACTGCATAATAACTATAAATTTTTGTTGACAAGGCGGTTTTGTAATTATATAAGTTAGGGCGTTAAGTCGTTGCCGACATAGCTCAGTTGGTAGAGCTACTGATTTGTAATCAGTGGGTCCGCGGTTCGAGTCCGTGTGTCGGCACCATCATAAAAAAGGCCTCCCAAAGTGGAGGCTTTTTTATGCACTAGTTTTCTTTTTGCCAATTTGTTTGCCTCTCTAATCTAAATATATCAGAGTCAGTTAGCCTCTGTAAAAAAACGCAAAAATCTGCAAATTCAAAACAAAAAGCAACAAAAGTTTGCAGAATATTCATATTTAGAGTTTAAAAGCCGCAAAAATTTGCATATTTTTAGCCATTAGGAACTGCAAATATTTGCAATTTTTTATATATAAACAGCAAAAGTTTGCAAAAAGACTTGATAAATTGCAAAAGTTTGCATATGATATAATCAAATATCGGAGTATTTATCATGAAAGCAAACTTGCTACCTGAAATTTTCATATCTGAAGCAAACATTTCCTACAAAATTACACGTCTTGTTCAACAGGGAAAAGCACGTAATATAGCAGGAAAGCTCTATACGTCAAATATGACAGACGATATTGATACAATCATTGATCGCCGTTTATGGGAAATTATTGGCTTATTGTTTCCAAACAGTATAATAGCAGATAGAACGGCTTTTGAGTTAAAGCCGAATAAGCATAAAGAAATTTTTATAATTTCCGATAAATCACGCTCTATGACAGTCGGTAGCTATACAATATACCCTCGCAAAGGTGCTGATATTCAGAAATCTGATACTCCTTTTATGAACCATTTATACCTCCCGTCCACGGCGCGAAAATTTTTGGAAAATATGCGTACGGCTCGCAGAGAAAAAAGCATTGAATCTCGTTATCTATCTCAAAAAGATGTGGAAGAAAAACTGGATGCTTTTATCCGTTCAAACGGAGAATCTGCCGTCAATAAACTTCGTGATGAAATGAAAGAATTAGCTCCAACATTGGGTTTGGAAAAAGAGTTTAAAAAGATAAATCTAATAATAAGTACAATGCTACAAACACATGAAGCTATATTATCTTCTGACGTTGGTATAGCCAGAAGTCAGGGGAATGCTTTTGATCCTAAGCGAGTTATACTATTTACCAAGTTATTTGAAGCTTTACAAAATCAATCTCCTATTTTCAGAAAAACAAAAAATAATGCTAGTTCTATATTATGCTTTTACGAAGCTTACTTCTCAAATTATATTGAGGGAACAAAATTTCCGGTTGAAGAAGCAATGGAAATTATATTTGAAAATAAAATTCCGGAAGATAGACCGGCTGATGCTCACGACATTGCCGGAACATATGAAATTGTCTCCAATCTAAATGAAATGAAAAAAACGCCGAAAAATTTTGAAGAATTTCTGGCAATTCTAAAACATCGCCACGCAATAATTATGATGGGACGTTCAAATAAACATCCGGGTGAATTTAAGAAACGCACAAATCAAGCAGGAACAACTATTTTTGTTGAACCCAGTTTGATTATTGGAACATTAAAAAAAGGCTTTGAGCTATATAAAAAACTTGATAACGCTTTCAATAGAGCTGTGTTTATGATGTTCATGGTAGCAGAAGTTCATCCTTTTGATGATGGAAACGGACGTTTGTCTCGCATTATGATGAATGCGGAATTGATAGCAGATGATGAACAACGGATAATTATTCCGACAGTATATAGAAATAATTATCTTATGTCATTAAAAGGACTTTCACATAACGGTATAACTGATGCTTTCATTAAAACTATAGATTTCGCACAAAAATATACGTATTCGATTACTTGGTCTGATGCAACAACAGTTGGTGATTTGTTAAAATCCACAAATGCTTTTACAGAAAATATTGATGATGAAAGAGCCATTCTCAAATTGCCTAAAAACGTCTAATACAAAAATATATTTATCTTTGAAGATTTCTCCCCTGTAACAGGCTGGTGGGAGCTTGTTTTAGCGTGGTAGCTCGGCAAAAAAATTGCTAAAATTTTAAGATTAACACATTGATTTATAAAGATAATATTTTATAAGCGCAGTCGATTTGTAATCAGTGGGTCGGGGGTTCAAGTCCCTCAGTCGGCACCATCATAAAAAAGGCCTCCCAAAGTGGAGGCTTTTTTGTATATAGAAAACTCCCATATCGCAAAAGATATGGGAGGAAAAAGGACACAATAACAAGTTAGAAAGCTATAACGCATCTTGTATATTCTTTTACGTCTTTTTCATCTAAACCTGTTTTTAGAGTGGTGATGCCTATTGTCTCGGCTCTTTGTTCTTTGTGACCGCGAGGAGTTGAGTAATCCGTTATTTCTACTACAGATGAAGTCCAATAGCAAAATTTATCCAATAACGGCTGGTTTATTTTGCCAAGTGCAAGGTTTATATCTGTAATGTTAGAGACGATTTTTAACCATTGTTCTGAGCTTGGTAAAAATGCGTTGCCGGCGGAAATCCCATCATAGGCATACGAATGGCACCATTCAGCGGCTTGTGCTTTGTGCTTGTGTTTTTGAGAGTAAAGCAAAATCAGTTGGGTGTTTTTGAGACCATCATCCGGTAAGAGGTGGTCACACCATAATAGATCTTTTGACCAAGGCAATCTTTCTTCTCTCAGGCCAATTACCAAACCATGGCGTCCGCTCGGGTCAACATAAGCAATGATGCCAGAAATTGTTTTTCCTGGAATGGGTTTTTCTGAATAGATGTTTTCCTTAGCGTAGTAATACATTCCAACCTTTGCCGTTTTGGCAGATGGTGTCGAACTTAAATACTCTATTACTTCTTTTGAAGTTAGGCCAAGTTTGGTCATTAGCAACCGAACAGTTTGCAGTGCGTTTTCTTTTTCTTTCATAATAACTAAATTTTTAAAATAATTGATTTATGAGGGCATATATAATTTGTTTTATTGAAATGTCAATAAAATAGACAAAAAAAGATTGAATCTTTCTTGGCAAAGGAAACTGATTTTTAACTAAATCCTTATAAGCTCAATGCGTTATCTGTTTGAGGAGAGGCAAAATGAAAAAAATTTTGGCGGCAATGATTGTGATTTTGGTGGGTGTCGGCGGGTATGTCGGTTTTAAAATTTGGCAGAAAAATCACTATGATGCGGCTTTTTATGCGGCTCAGGTTAATTTGGCGTTGCGCGATAATCAGCCGCAAAAGGCTTTTGACTTGGTTAATGAAGGTATTCTCCTCTTTCCGCAACATTTGGATTTTCGTTTTGGAAAGATATATATGTGCCAAATGTTAGGTGATGTGACCTGCTTGAAAGATGAAATGCTGAAAATTTTGCAGTTCTCGGCGAACAATAATAATCAGTGGTTGTGGATTAATGAAGAGCTCAAAGATAATGCTTTTATGCTTGAGGTTTTGCAAAATTACCAAAAAAGTTTGTGGGAGAACGGAAATTTGGCCGAAATGCGAGAAATTGCCGAAGCGGTACTCAATTATTTTCCCGATAATGTTGAAAGCTTGAATACCTTGGCTATCAGCTATTTGGTCGACGGAAACTGGCAGGAGGCAGAACCGTATTTGAAGACAGCTCATCAGTTGAATCCGAATGATGAAATTGTAAATAAAAATTTGCAAAAATTGGCAGAAATTAAAAAACAACAAAAAGAAAAAGGGCAAGAATCTGAAAATAAAGAATAGTTATTCACAGGCGATTTTTAACTTAGAACTCCCGTTTTGCTTGCTTTTTACTCGTTCTAGATTATTTTTATATTTCTTATAAAACTTTTAGTTTTATTTTTTAGATATAGTTTGTTAAAGTGATGCGCAGAGGGGATTAACTTACTGAGAGAGTTTATCTCCTCACTTTTTTTATGGGGGATTAATCTTTAATTATTCTTTTTGGCTTAATCTTTATCTAATAAATTGGCTATTTAATTTGATAATTTTAAGAAAGCGGGTTATAACGGAGCTACGAGTGATTATATAGTAGTGGTAATGTGTGAATTTTTTAGAGTGAAGAAGAATGTCATTTAAAGCAAAACGTTTGTTGAAAAAAATTATTTCTTGGTCTGGTTTGTTTTTCTTTGGCTTGGCCGCCTATATGCTGTATTTGCAGCTCTCAAAATATCATTTGCAGGATATCAAAGATGCATTGTTTAGTATTCCTAAGCAAAACTTAATCTATGCTTGCATCGCATCTTTTGCAGGATATGTCGCTCTGTCGTCTTATGACTTTTTGGCTCTGAAATATATCGGACGCAAGCTGGCTGCCTGGAAGTGGATTTTTGTTGGATTTATCGGTTTTTCGGTCAGTAATAACGCCGGACACGCTATTGTTTCAGGCGGAGCAATTCGGTATCGCTTATATACAAGATGGCGTTTCCATGGTGAAGATATTGTCAAAATGGTGACTTTTTCCGGTTTTACGTATTTGGTTGCTTGTTTCTTCTTGGTGATTATGGGATATTTGCTGACGCCGGATCATGCCTTTGGCGATGGCTCCGTGTCTAAAATGACAACCTCAATCACAGCCCTTTGCTCTTTAATCGGGTTGGGAATTTATTTTTGGGCTTCGTTCTTTTATAAAAAACCGATTGTAATTAAAGATATTGAGTTTGATATTCCGACACCGAAAATGGCGCTGGCTCAAGTGTTTATCGGTGGAGCCGATATTTTGATGGCCTCGTTGGTGTTGTATTTTTCATTGATTCCGTTTGTGGATATTCCGTTTGATGTCTTTATCGGTGTGTTTTTGATTGCGCAAGTGCTGGGTGTGTTTAGTCAAGTTCCAGGCGGCTTGGGCGTGTTTGAGGGATTGTTTATGTTTATCATTCCCGGAGAGCACAATCAGGCTATGTTATTTGGGGCTTTGATTGCCTATCGTATTATCTATTATTTGTTGCCGTTGGTCTTTTCGGGAATTATTTTGATTTCGTACGAATTGGCTCTCAGGCATGCCAGAAATTTGCGTTTGGCACTGCTTCATAAGATTAAGAAAAATGCCTAAATTAAAAGCCCCTCTTCGGAGGGGCTTTTGTTATTTATTCTTC
>CALXOP010000126.1 GCA_944390035.1 uncultured Alphaproteobacteria bacterium
TTTGTGTTGTAGGTTTTAACATAAATGGTGTAGTATAAATTGAATTGCTACGGATAACTTCTTGTTTATGGGTAAAAATGTTAAGACAGTATGAATTAGTCGATTTAGTAAAATCTTATGATCCCGACGCCGATGAAGATGCATTGAACCGCGCTTATGTGTTTGCTATGAAAAAACACGGTGCCCAACTTCGTGAATCCGGTGACCCGTATTATTCGCATCCGGTCGAAGTTGCAGGTATTTTGACCAAGTTTAAGCTGGATTCAGCCTCTATTATTGCCGGTCTTCTGCATGATACGGTGGAAGATACCGATACCACGGTTGAGGAAATTCGCTCCCTTTTCGGTGACCAAGTAGCCCAGTTGGTGGATGGCTTGACGAAATTGGCCATGATTGAACAAAAGTCAGCCAATAACAAACAAGCCGAAAATTTCCGCAAATTGTTGCTTGCCATGTCGGAAGATATTCGCGTGTTGCTGATTAAACTGGCTGATAGACTACACAATATGCGGACATTGCATTTTGTAAAAAGCCCTGAAAAAAGAGCCAGAATTGCGCGCGAAACGCTGGATATTTATGCGCCTTTGGCTGAGCGTATCGGTATGCAGGAAGTTAAAAGCGAATTAGAAGAAATTGCCTTTGCCGAACTGCACAAAGATGCGCATGATTCCATTGTGGCTCGTTTGAACTTTTTGCGCGAACAAGGAAGCAATATTGTTCCAAAAATTATTAAACAGCTTGAAAAAGATATGGAAGAAAACGGTATTAAGGCGGTTGTTTCCGGACGTGAAAAAACACCTTATTCCATTTGGCGAAAAATGCAGCAAAAAAATGCCTCATTTGAGCAACTCTCCGATATTATGGCGTTTCGTATCATTGTTGATGATGTGGCAACGTGTTATCAGGCCTTGGGTGTGGTTCATAGCAAATATCACATGGTGCCAAGGCGTTTTAAGGACTATATTTCAACGCCGAAACCTAACGGTTATCAATCTATTCATACCGGTGTGATAGGTCCTGAAAATACCCGTATCGAAATTCAAATTCGTACCCATGAAATGCATGAAATCGGTGAAAAAGGCGTGGCTGCTCACTGGGCCTATAAGCAAGGGCAAAAAGCCGAGGGTAAGCATTATCGCTGGATTAGAGAGCTTTTGGAGATTTTGGAACAAGCCTCAAATCCTGAAGAGTTTTTGGAAAATACCAAGCTTGAAATGTATAACGATCAGGTCTTTTGCTTTACTCCTAAAGGCGATTTAATCGGTTTGCCGGTTAATTCGACGCCGGTGGATTTTGCTTATGCCGTTCACTCTTCGGTCGGTGATACTTGCGTCGGTGCCAAAATTAACGGCGAAATCAGACCGCTGCGTACCGTGTTGCAAAATGGTGATCAGGTTGAAATTTTAACCTCAAAGGCTCAACACCCCTCAACCGAGTGGGAACGTTTTGTGGTTACGGGCAAAGCAAAGGCTGCCATCCGACGTTATGTTAGAGCAAACAAACGTGACCAATTTATCACCTTGGGACAAGAAATGTTAGAGCGCTTATTTAAGGGTGAAAATTTGGAATTTTCCGAAAAAGCCTTAGTAAATGTGTTGCCGAATTTTGAAGCCGAATCGATAGAAGATATTTATGCCAAAGTCGGTGAGGGTTTGGTTACGGGTTGGGATGTGTTAAAGGCGGTATATCCGGCTTATAAGCAATCCAAGCTGGAAAAAGTGGTCAAATCCATTAAAGTTCCGAGCTTTAAAAAAGTTATTAAAAAAGAGAAAAAAGGCGAACCGCTTAAAATTAAAGGGCTTATTCCGGGGATGGCCGTGCATTTTGCCGGATGTTGTCACCCATTGCCGGGAGATAGAATTGTCGGTATTGTGACAACGGGTAAAGGTGTGGCCGTTCACACAATCGACTGTAAGGCCTTAGAGAAATATGCCGATGAGCCGGAGCGTTGGCTCGATATTGCTTGGGGTGAAGAAGCCGAAAACGAAATGCATACCGGTCGCTTGAAAGTTATGCTTGCCAATGAGCCAGGTTCTTTGGCCGAATTGTCCAATTTGGTGGCACGAAACAACGGTAATATCTCTAATTTGAATATTGTTAATCGTACCATTAGCTATTTTGAATTATTGATTGATATTGATGTGAAGGACTTAAAACATTTAACCGATATTATTGCCGCATTGAAAGCCAGTAAAGTGGTGTCTTATGTGGCAAGAGCCAATCAATAAGCAGACAATCCACAATTTGAGTTTTTTCTTAAATCTGGGTTGCGAGGGAGAAAATTTTATACTATATACCAAATGTTTGTGTGGTATCAAAAGGTTAGAAAAGGGTTATTTTTATGATTTTGGGTGTCGGAAGTGATTTGGCTAATATCAGCCGTATTGAAGAAACAATCAGCATCTTCGGAGAGAGATTTCTGAAGCGCTCTTTTGCGCCGGTTGAATTTGCCGAAATTAAAAAACGTCAGGCCATTTCAAATAAAGAATATGCCTGCACTTTGGCTAAACGTTTTGCTGCCAAGGAGGCTTTTGCCAAGGCTTTGGGAACCGGGTTTAGAGAAGGGGTCTTTATGAAAGATATTGCCATCGTTCACCAAAAGTCCGGTAAACCTCAGCTCAAAATTTATGGCGGGGCGTTGAAACATTTGCAAAAATTAAGTAAAGGCAAAGAGTATAATTTGCAAGTGTCCATGAGTGATGATTATCCTTGGGCACAAGCATTTGTAATTATTGAATTAATTTGATTTTGTTGTTGCTATCCGTGAAATATGCGGTTAGTATGCAAAAAAATTGATTGTTTTTGAAAAATGCACGGATTTATGCTTTTTTCAAAAATAATGACTGAACGTTATTGTTTTGAAGTAAAGTGAATTAATATGGAAGAAGATGAAAGTTTAATGGATACGGTGAAAACGTTGTTTTATGCAATCGTTATCGCCATCCTGATTAGAACGTTCTTATTTGAGCCTTTTAAAATTCCTTCGGGGTCTATGTATCCGACGCTTTATGTCGGGGACTATTTGTTTGTCTCTAAATATACTTACGGCTATTCCAAACATTCTTTGCCGTTTAGTATTCCGTTGTTTGAGGGCAGAATTTGGGCCGATAATCCTCAAAGAGGCGATGTGGTGGTTTTTAAGTTCCCGCAAGATAACAAAACCGACTATATCAAACGCGTTATCGGTTTGCCGGGTGACAAAATTAAGCTTGAAAACGGGCGCTTGTTTGTGAACGGTGAATTGGTAGAACGTTCCGAAATGCAAGATTTTGTTATTCGGGACAGCCAAGGTAATGCTGAGCGTTATCACCAATATATGGAAACTTTACCCGGAGGCAAAAAGCACAAAATCTTGGAAGTTTCCGATTTTGAAAATGAGGATAATCTGCCGGAATTGACCGTGCCGGAGGGAAGTTTGTTTGTTATGGGTGATAACCGTGACCGTTCTGATGACAGTCGGGTTAATGTCGGCTTTGTTCCGTTCGAAAATTTGGTCGGTAAAGCTCGTTTTCTGTTCTTTTCACATAGCGATGACGGCGCTTGGTACAAGCCTTGGACTTGGCCGAAAATGATTCGTTGGGAACGCTTGTTTAACAAAATTAAGTAATGCTCTGAAACAAGAGCTTGGCTCGTAGTTGTTTGTTTATCTTTACTAAAAAAAGAGTTTATCATGCTTGAGGATTTGGAAAATATTCTTCATTATAAATTTCATAATCAACACTTGTTGCAACAAGCCTTGACGCATAGCAGTCATTCGGCTCGCTTGTGTGATAATTATGAACGTTTGGAGTTTTTGGGGGACAGGGTTTTGGGCGTGGCCATTGCCAGCCTCTTGTATCGGATGTTTCCCAATGAACCGGAAGGAAGCTTATCGCAACGCCATACCGGTTTGGTTTGCAAAGAAACCGTTGCCGAAGTGGCTTTAACTCTTAAACTTGATAAGTTTATGATTGTGGCTGATGAGGAAATTCGCCACAATGAAAATGTGTTGTGCGATGTGTGTGAGGCTGTTATCGGTGCCATTTTTATGGATGCCGGTTGTGAAGAAGCAGTCAATTTTGTAAATCAACATTGGAAAGAACTGATTGATAAAAATGTTGCCCCTCCCAAAGACAACAAAACTTTGTTGCAAGAAGTTGCTCACAGCAAAGGTTTGGGTAATCCGATTTATGAGTTGAAAGGCAGAGAGGGGAGCGAACATGAGCCGACGTTTTATATGTCGGTAGCTCTTAACGGGGTTGAACCTCAAGTCGGTGCCGGGCGTAATAAAAAATTAGCCGAGCAAGAAGCGGCCGCTAAGATGCTTGATTTTTTGGGATATCCGCATGGACACAAATGATTCTCAGGTTTTAAGATGTGGCTTTGTGGCATTAATCGGTGCGCCGAATGCCGGAAAATCAACTATTACCAATAATTTTGTCGGGTCAAAAGTCTCTATTGTTTCGCCTAAAGTGCAAACTACGCGTACCATGGTCAGAGGTATTGGGGTTTATGAAAATACGCAAATCATTTTTATTGATACGCCGGGTATTTTTCGCCCGAAAAGACGTTTGGACAGGGCAATGGTGTCTTCGGCCTGGAGCGGGGTGAAAGATGCAGATATTGTCGTTTTGGTGGTCGATGCCAAGCGGGGGTTTGATGATGAAACCAGAGCCATTATTGACCAACTCAACAAAAGCAAAATTTCTGCCATTTTGGTGTTAAACAAAGTTGATATTATTGACAAGACCAAGCTCTTAGCCTTAAGTGCGGCACTGAATAAAGCCGGAAATTTCAAAGAAACGTTTATGATTTCCGCTCTCACGGGGCAAAATATTGACGACTTTTACAAATACTTGGCTGACAATTTACCGGAATCTCCTTGGTATTATCCCGAAGAGCAGATGTCTGATATGCCGTTGAAACTTTTGGCAGCCGAAATTGTGCGCGAGAAGCTCTTTTTATATTTGCGGCAAGAAATTCCTTATGAGCTCACCGTTGAGCCCGAATTATGGGAGCGCCGTGAAGATGGTTCGGTGCGTGCCGAGATGACCATCTATGTCAAAAAAGACAACCAAAAGACCATTATTTTAGGGCGTGGCGGTGAGATGATTAAAAAAATCGGTCAATCGGCGCGTCGCGAGATTGAGCACGAACTCGAAGAGCGCGTTCATCTGTTTTTATTTGTGAAAGTCCGCGCCAACTGGATTGATGATCCGGCAAGGTATAGTGCGTGGAATCTTGACTTCAACTCTTAATAAAAGCTTGTATAACGGCTTTCTACTTGTAAATTTTTTACTCGTGTAACTAATTGTACACGTCGTAAAAAACTTACGGCGTATTAAGCTCGTTCTCCAAGCTTTTTGGGTTTGCTGTGGTGGCAGCTCTCTTAAATCTTATTATCAATCTCATATAACGGGTTTTAAAAAAGTTTGTATAACGGCTTTCTACTTGTAAATTTTTTTCGCGGGGCTCGTTGTCGGTTCGCAAAAGACTCACGGTGGGTTAAGTTTGTTTTTCAAGTCCTTTTATTTCCGAAAATTGGCGTTTTTTTGTCTAGACAGAAGGGCGGAGATATGGTATTATTAAAGTCTATTCATTAAGACTTTGTATCATTATTATGCCCTTACGTTTCATATAAATATGGAGACGGCTTAGGTATAATATTTTCTTCTATTTTATATCTGAGGCCGTTTGTTTGCATGCCTCAATTTCAAATGCAAATTCTTAAATTATATTATATATGAAACAATTGGAAATTGCCTTTGCAAAGACAGCGGCAGAGGCACAAAATTATGTGAACCTGGGCTATTGCCCGGTAGAATGCTCCTACGGGGGCCGGTCAATCGTTGATGGTCTGTTGATGGACCATCACGGGATAACCCCCGACGGTCGTGATTTGTCAAAACTTGAATCCGTAGCTATTCGTGCTTATCGCAATTGCTATGGAGCAAGACGGAAAGACCAGCGGTTCGTAATCAGCCATATTGATGCAGATTGCACCTTTGCAATCGCGGCATTGGCGGGTTACCTGCCTTCTCCTTTCAACAAGAACAATAAGTTCTTGAAAGGAAAAGTGGCAGAAGTCATGAGTCGTGATTTCACGGCTCTGGCTGGGACTATCGCCTTGTTGGATACAGACCCAGTCGGTCTTGACCGAATGGCTTTGCCGTTCGGTAAAATGCTGTCCTTGTGGCATGCATTTTACAGCGGTTTTGGCTCAAATGCTGAGCTGTCCGTACACGGTTGGCGGAAGTTGATGTTCTCCGAAGAGGAGATGTTGGCGCCGTTTTATCAGGCAACCGTGCAGGAGCAAGAAAGATTAGTTGCCAAGGCAGAGGCCGATATGGCAGAACGCGGACACAAGGAAAGTGGAATCCTTGTGATTCGTGGAGCCAGTGTCTTTGGCTTTGACACTTGGTACGGAAAGAAAAGTGAAAATGTCCGCACGGCAAGTGCGTGGGAAAACCCGGTTGTTGTTGCTCTTTATGATGAAGGCAACATACTCATAGGTACCCCATGTGCTGAAGTTGCGGAAGAACTTTTCGGGGAGAATGGCTTGAAGAAAGTCTATGCCAAGCTCAATGAGCTGTATGGGCTTGAAGAAGGCACAGGTTTCGGCGGACACGTCGGAATCGGTGGTTCTCCAAGAAACCGAAAAATGACTTATGATGATGTGAAGAGCATTGTCATGGTTCTAAATTATTTCCGTAAATAACCTACCTCCGTAAGGAGGACGAGAGAGAGGAACTTCCATCCTCTCTCTTTTTTTGTTTAAGTTACTGAAATTTCAAAATAAAAAATAATCTGTTAAAATTTTCTTAAAATTTGGCACGCAATTTGCATTACTCATGAGCAAAGAAAATTATCCGATTTTTATTGGGGAGAATAAATTAATGGATAATACCAAATATATTGCACTTTCACGCCAAATGGCCTTATGGAAACAAATGGATATTGTTTCCAATAATATGGCGAATATGAACACCAGTGGTTACAAGCAGGATGGTGCAATTTTCACATCTTATTTGACACAGACGCCTCAAGCGCAAGGTTTTGGTAAAGCTCCGGTCTATTTTACCATGGATTACGGGCAATATCATGATTTTAGCGAAGGGGCGATTGTGGAAACCGGAAATGTTTTTGATTTGGCGGTTCGGGGCGATAATTTCTTTGCTGTTGAGACCCCGCAAGGTGAAATGTACACCAAAAAAGGTAATTTTACTTTGAATTCTGACGGACAGTTGGTTACGAGCGAAGGCTATGCCGTTATGTCGGAAAATAATGAGCCGTTCTTTTTTGCTCCGGGGGAAAAAGATATTACCATCAGCGAAAGCGGTGATGTTTTGACCGAAAATGGTCCGATTGGTCGTATTAAGGCGGTAAAATTTGCCGATAATCAAAAATTGGAAAAAATCGGCGATACCTTGTTTGCCAATACTGACGGCAATGACATGATTGTCGGCGCGCAAGATGTGCAGATTGTTCAAGGTGCGTTGGAAAAATCCAATGTCGATTCAATCAGCGAAATGACCAGAATGATTAAACTGCAACGTTCATACGAAATTGTGCAAAGTATGATTGATGAAGAACATGAACGTTTGTCTAACACTATTACAGCTTATTCTCAGCTGGCTTAATTTAGAGGGGAGAGAAAATGAGATCTTTAGCTATCGGTGCAACGGGAATGCTGGCTCAACAAACCAATGTTGACGTTATTTCCAA
>CALXOP010000127.1 GCA_944390035.1 uncultured Alphaproteobacteria bacterium
CTTATGAAGAGGCGAGAAAGGCTTATTTGGAAGCGGCTGATTTGTACCACAAAAAACAAGATGTGGAAGGCGAAGCCTTTGTTTATTCTCGTCTGGGCGAACTGGAACTCAGTTTGGATAATTTTGAGGAGGCCGAAAGAGCTTTGAAAAACTCCACCGAGTTGGTAAAAGATTTTATTGACGGGCAAAATACTTACGGCGAATCTTTAATCAAACTCTCAAAAGTGCAAAGCAACAGCGGCGAGCTGGATAAGGCTTTTAAAACCATTCAGAAAGCCGAAGAGGTTACTTCTGCAATCGATAATAAAAATCTGTTGGGTGATGCCTATGAGCAAGAAGCCTATCTGCATTTGATGGAAAATCACGAAAAACAAGCTTTGGAGAAATATAAACTGGCGGCCGATTTGTTTGAACAAGACGGTACAACCTTGAAAGAGGCTGCGTCTTTGCGCGCAATGGCACGGTTGGAAATGAAGTTTAAAAACTATGACAAAGCTCATGATTTGCTCGAAAAATGCCGCGATTTGTATCGGGAAAACGGCGATTTGCTCGGGGAGGCAAGTGCCTTGTCGGCAATCGGGTGTCTGCGCTATATTATTCGCGATATTCCAAATGCCAGAAAAGCCTTGATGAAATCGGTTTATTTGTATGGAAAAGTTTCGCACCATTTTGCCGAGGCAGAGGCTTTGCTCTATTTGGCAAGAGTGGAGGCATTTAATCAAGAACAAGGCGATTTCGAACGCGCCAAAATGCACTATAAACGCTCAATTGAATTGTTTGATTTTTTGGAAAATGAAACCATGAAACAAGCCGTACTTAATGAATATCATGATTTCTTAAACAGAACTTCGGTATTGTAGAGAGGGTATAAATAATGGCTGATACAAAAGCAAAAATTATCGGATTGAAAAATTATTTGGAAACCAAAATTATCGGGCAAGAAGAGTTGGTCAGAAAGTTATTGATTACACTTTTGGCCGATGGACATGCTTTGGTGGAAGGAGCTCCGGGCTTGGCTAAAACCAAGGCAATTAAAACTTTGTCGGAGTGTATCAGTGCCGGATTTAACCGAATCCAATTTACGCCTGACTTACTGCCGTCAGATATTACCGGAAGCGATATTTATGTTGCTGCCAAAGGTGAATTTGAATTCAGAAAAGGTCCGGTGTTTGCCAATTTAGTTTTAGCCGATGAAATTAACCGTGCGCCGGCTAAAGTGCAATCCGCGCTCTTAGAGGCTATGGCCGAACGACAAGTCAGCGTTGGCGGCAAAAGATATTTGTTGCCGGAGTTGTTTATGGTGATGGCAACCCAAAACCCGATTGAGCATGAAGGTACTTATAACTTACCAGAAGCTCAACTTGACCGCTTCTTAATGTTTATTAAAATTGACCAACCGGATGCGGCTTCTGAAAAGCAGATTTTGCGCTTGGTAAGAGGTGAAGTTGCCAAAACTCAAGGCGAAAAATTTACGCCGCTGAGTATTGAAGATATTTTGGCTGCCAGAAAAGAAGTGCTCTCTATTCACATGAGTGATGAAATTGAGGAATATTTGGTTCAGTTGATTGTGGCGACCAGACATCCCGAAAAATATGATGCCAAACTGGCCGGACAAGTGATGTTTGGGGCCAGCCCGCGTGCAACTATTGCTCTGGATAGATGTGCTAAAATCAATGCTTGGATTGACGGACGTGATTTTGTGACGCCGGAGGATATTCATGCCGTTATTTATGATATTTTGCGCCACAGAATTATTTTGAGTTTTGAGGCTCAGGCTGAAGGCGTTACCACGGATAATATCATTACCTCACTTTTGAATGTGGTTCCGTTGCCGTAATTTTGGCGTGAAAGATTGGAAAATATGAAACGTTTGAAACATATTACCAAATTTTTTACTTCTGTGGCTCCCGAACTCGGTGGCGGAGGCTTATTTGCCAGTTTGGAAGAATTGATTGAGCAAAGGCAATATGTTGCTTATTTGCGCAAACTCAGCCAAGTGAAAACATTGTCTCATATGGCCGGCGATGTTAAGTCAGCCTTTAAAGGCCGCGGCATGGAGTTGGAAGAAATCCGCAGCTATGCCTATGGAGACGATGTGCGTGATATGGACTGGCGGGTAACGGCGCGAAAAGGACAACCTTTTACCAAACTCTATGCCGAAGAACGTGACAGAGAGATTTATGCATTGCTTGATTTGTCTTCCAGCATGGTGTTTGGAACCAAAAATGAGCTCAAATCAGTGGCTGCGGCCAAAATTGCCGCTTTGCTCGGGTGGATGAGTTTGGAAAATAAAGACCGTTTCGGTTGTTTGGTGTTTGATGGTCAGAATAATTTATTTTTTAAGCCGCAAAACAACAAAGCCAATATGATGGTGATTTTGAAAAAAATCAGTGCGCTCAGCAAAGAAATTTTAACGCAGAAAAACTCTCAACCATCATTAAAAGAAAAAGCCGTGCAGCTGTTGCAATCCAATATCAAAAGTCAGGCGGTGGTGTTTGTAATTTCGGATTTTTCTGATTTTAGCGAGGAATTAAGGCGCGCCTTGGCTACTTTGGCGAAAAAAGCTCGTGTTTATGCTTTGAATGTATTTGACGTGTTGGAGGAAATGCCGCCTTTGCCCGGTGAATATATGGCCGAAAATAGCGGCGAACGCTTGGTATTTGATACAAAGTCAAAATATTTTCAAAAGGAATATAAGGCTTATTTCAAAGATAAACGCGCAAAGGTGAGTGATTTTTGTCAGCGTTTCGGTATTCGCTATGTGGAAATCAGAACCGATATTCCCTTGCATCAACAACTGAAAATAAGTTAAGGAGCATGTGTTAGAAAACTTGACTTTTGTTCTTAAGGGTGATATTTGTATCCTTAAATTATTTTGTAACTATAATTTGAAAAGAGAAAAAATATGGTTAAATCTAATGAAAACAGTGCTTATAAAAGAGGGCAAGAATTGCTCGATCAAGGCTTGTATAAAGATGCTATCGTCCAATTTGACGAGGCTATTGCTGAACAACCCAAATCTTGGAAGGCTTTAAATAGCAAAGGGTTTGCTTTTCAAAAAATGAGTAAATATACCGAAGCTGTCGAATGCTTTGATAAAGCATTACAGCTCAATCCCGAGTCTGTCGAAGTTTTAAATAACAAAGGCGTGACTTTGAGTATGCGTGGGTTATATAAGGATGCGATTGCTTGTTTTGATCAGGCTGTTGCCATTGATCCGACTTCATTAGAGGCTCTTAACGGTAAGGCGATTGCTTTACAACATATGTTCGCTTACAAAGAGGCATTGGATGTTTTGGAACAAGCTATGAAAATTGACAGCAAACATCCGCAGACACTCTTGTCTATTGCCGTTACGTTACAAAAATTAAAACAATACGACCGCGCAATTTCGTTCTTTAAAAAAGTTTTATCTAACGACAAAACTAATATTAAAGCATGGAACGGTGTGGGGGTTACCTATCAGTTGATGGGCGATAACAATTCAGCTCTTAAATGTTTTACCAAAATTTTGAATATCGATAGTCGTGAAATTCAGGCATGGATCAGCATTGGATTTGTTTATCAAAAAATGCTCAAATTTAATGATGCTTTAAAATGCTATCGTAAAGCGCAATCTTTAATTAATAATAATTATCACCATAAATTGTATGACGGATTGGCAAGTTGCTTGACCAAGTTGTCAGAATTTGACCAAGCCATTGAAGTTTACAAACAAATCTTTCAAAGAGAAGAAGGTAAGAAAAAATGGGATGCTCAGCGCTCAATTAAGTTTGTAAACAAATTAAAACGCAAAAAAGCAATCGGTGCTTTACCGGAAATCGTTCCGGGCGGTAGTGCCAATCCGGCAGCTCCTGTTGCTCCGAGTAGCTCATCTGCGGATGGTGGTGCAATGTAGTTATACTTCACAAAAAAAAGCTCTTTTTTAAGAGCTTTTTTTTGTGGTGCAAAGGATGAAAAAATGCATTATATGCGTTTGCAAGAAAAATATTTTAACTTGGTAGCAAATGGTATAAAAACCATTGAATTGCGTCTCAGAGACGAAAAAAGACGGCTTATCTGTGAAGGTGATATAATAGAATTTTCACAAACCAATAATCCAATGAAGAAATGCCTCAAAAAAGTTAAAGCTCTTTATGCAGCGCAAGATTTTAAGCAGCTTTGCGAAAAGATAGATATTACCAAAACCGGATTTCAAACCCCTGCCGAGCTGGTGGACGTTTTGCATCAATTTTATTTGATTGAAGAACAAAAGAAGTATGGGGTTTTGGCGATAGAATTAGAAGAGATACCTGCAAAGAATTGAAAAAAACAGAATCGTGATTATCTTAAAAATGTGTGGTTTATTTTGAGGAGATTAATCATGAAAACTGTCGTAAAATATATTTTTTATCTGGCATTACTCGTTGTTGTGTATATTGTTGCCAAAGGCGTGTGGGAAGGGAGCATTACCGATCAATCTACCGTATCACAAGTGGCAACCGATGTTAAAGACGGGGCACAAAATATGGCAGGAAATGTTGTACGTGAAGCCAAAAAGTTTAATACCCACGTTGATGAAGAAATGCAACAAGATGTCAATGAGATGAAATCGGATGCAACGAAGTAGTCAAAAAAAAACACCGCTTTCAAAGCGGTGTTTTTTTATTATTTCGATTTAAGCTGTAAGTTTTTAATCAAAGCGTCAATGCCGCCCGGATTGTTTTTAATATAAGCGGTATATTCATTACGGGCTGAGATTGCTAAGCTGACATTTTCAATAATGATGTCAACAATTTTGAATTTGTCGCCGGTTTGTTTAACACGCCATACAACTTTGGCCGGTTCTCCTTGCTCCATCGGAACAACGGAATTAACAAAGACTTGATTTGCTGATTTTGAGGGGGTTGTTCCCTTGAAAATGAACTCTTTTCCCTTAAATTCATCAAAGCGTTGTGACCAGGTTTTGATGTTGAGGGCACGATAAGCATCAATAAAGTCGGTTCTTTGTTGTGGGGTGGCTGTTCTCCAGTAACGGCCCAAAACAAATTGACCGATAAAATCCAAGTCTAAGGCATTGTTAAATAATTTTGCAAAACGTTTGTCTTTTTCTTGTTGTGAGATGTTGGCGTTGATGATGTCTGTAATCCCATTTTCGGTCACTTGGACTACAAAAGTTTCGGCTTTTTGTGCATCGACAGCGGCTTGAGCCGGAACCGTGTGCATAAATAAAGCAGTTGCCAAAATCATAAGAAAAGTTTTTTTCATTAGTCGTTACTCCAATTATTATTTGGTTTCCATTTCATTATAAATTTCGTCTTCATCTTCGACGCCAAAGTCAAAGTCATAAGCGGCTTGCGCATTGTTGCCTGGGTCATTATAACATCCGCTTTGACCACGGTTTTGCAGGTATGCCGAACGCATTGCTGCATAGAAGTCAACGGAATTGCTCTCGAGATCGTTCCATAAGTCTATTACAGATTCACGTGCTGCAATTCCTGATACCGCTGCATAGGTGTACATTACTTTATCGTGTACATTGGCATCATTATAAGTTGCCCAATACAATGGGTTGAAGGCAGAATCAAGCGCTAAAGAAACAGCTGCACGCGGTGTGCTCGGACCAAAAATCGGCAAAATCAGGTACGGACCGTCTTTGACGCACCATTTGGCTAAAGTGGAATCAAAACCGGCTTGCTTACGCGGAAATCCCCAGCCTTCGGCAACGTCATACATGCCGGCTAAGCCTAAGGTAGAGTTGACGGCAAAACGGAAAAGGCTGATGCCGCTGTCTTTGAATTCTCCTTGCAGAAGATTATTGGTGGCATAAAGCGGTTCTTTTAGGTTGGCAAGTGCCGTGTTAACACGTCTGCGGATATATGGTGTGGTAATATCACGATAGCCTTCGGCTAAGGGTTTTAGAATATATTTATCAAATTCATAGTTGAATTTGAACATTGCACGGTTATACCCTTCAAAGGTATCGGTTTGGTCATGTTCATCTGTAGTTGCGGAACGGGAGGTTGTACAAGATGCCGTGGTCAACATCATAAACGACAGCATACATACCAACAAAACTTTTTTCTGCACGGAATTTCCTTTCTTGGCAGTTTTTTTAATTAATAATTGTCCAAAATATAGCATTATTTTTTTTGAAATCAATAGATTTATTATTAAATGGTTAATAGTTTGAAATGTATATTAGGAAAGTTGTAGGAGAAAAAGAGATGTTTGTTGCTCATATTTCGGATTTGCATATCGGCGATAAAACTAAAAACGGAACGCAAAATTTGCAAAAAATGGTTGATGTCCTTAATCATTTTGAGGTGGATTTTGACTGTGTTATCGTGACAGGTGATATTGTGCACGGCAGTGCCAAACAAGATTATAAAACCGCGTTTGAACTGCTTAATCAACTGAAATATCCTTATTTTGTAATTACGGGCAACAAAGACGGAACGCAAAATCTTCAAGAGGCATTAGAACTTTATTGTCCCGCTCATCCTCGAGGAGAAGAGGAGCTCGGCTTGCAATATGAGGTCGATGATTTTGCAGTGAAAATTTTGGCACTTGATACATATCAAGCAGGTGTTATGAACGGTGAGCTGAGTGCCAAAAAATTAGCCTGGTTTAAGCAAAAGCTCAAAAAAAATACTGAGCAAAATGAGCCAAAGCCGGTGATGATTTTGGTGCATCAATTTCCGTTTGATTGGCACTCGCACACTTTTGATAACAAGAGCCCAAGCTGGTATAAGGATTTTGAGATAATCGTCCGTCAGTACGAATCGTCTATAAAACTCATCGCTTGCGGTCATTTGCATAATCCCGTTTCGGGCAATATTGATGGTGTGCCCGTGGTGGTGGCGCCGAGTGTGAATTGGCGTGCCAAATATGACTTCACGCCAGTGGATAATATTGTGGCCGATACAAAGTCTTTGGGCTTTTATGTGCACCAAATTGACAAGGATAAAGTGATTTCTTGTTTGGTGACTTTCCCGTTGTGAGTTTGTTACAAAGCCGTAACCTTTTGTGTTTTGCTTTTCTAAAAAAATTGTCATAGTATCCTTCACAGTTAAAAACTTTATGAAGGACAAATTAAAATGACTAGTAAACCAGCAAAACCCTTAAATTTGTTTGACTGTGCTACAACTCAAAAAGTTATCGGTCAAGAAAAGTTCTTGGATGCTTTTAAGACTATTTTGAATCACGGCGGTTATGCTCAAGGTCCGGAAACCCGTGAATTAGACCAAAAATTGGCTGAATATTCCGGCACTAGATTTGCAGCTACCTGCGGTTCAGGTACTGATGCTTTGACCTTGGCTTTGATGGCTTGGGGGGTTAAACAAGGTGATGCCGTATTCGTTTCTTCTTTCACATTTGTTGCTTCTGCCGAAGCTCCGGTTTTGCTCGGCGCTACTCCGATTTTTGTTGATTCTGATCCTGAAACCTACAATATGAATCCGAAAGATTTGGAAAAAGCTATTGAAGAAGTTAAAAAAGAAGGAAAACTCAATTTGAAGGCTGTTGTTGCCGTTGATATTTTCGGTTCTCCTTGTGATTATGATGCAATTATTGAAATTGCTCACAAAAACGGTATGAAAGTTTTGTCTGACTCTTGCCAATCTTACGGCTCTGTTTATAAAGGCAAAAAAGCATGCTCTATTGCCGATATGTCTGCTACTTCTTTCTACCCGACCAAACCGTTGGCTGCTTATGGTGATGGCGGTGCCGTATTTACCAATTCCGAAGAAGAAAATGAATTGGTTAAATCTTGCCGTGTTCACGGTATGAGCCCTGAAGATCACTATGATAACGTTCGCTTGGGTATTACAGGTCGTATGAACTCTTTCCAAGCTGCCGTTTTGTTGCAAAAATTGACCGTATTTGATCAAGAACTCAAAGACAGATATCGTGTTGCCAGCCGTTATGACAATGAATTGGATAGCTATTTTGGCAAACAACGCATCTTGGATAACTGCCGTTCTGCATACGCTTTGTACACCATTAACTGTGAAGACCGTGATGAATTGATGGCCTTCTTAAAAGAAAACGGTATTCCTTGCGGTGCTTACTATCCGCGTCCGGTTCATACACAAACTGCTTATGCTAAGTGGAACACTCGTTCTTTGCCGGTTTGTGAAAAACTTTCTAAGACCGTATTGTCTATCCCGATGACACCGTATTTGGATAATGAAGATTTGGATTATGTCATCTCGAAGATGAACGAATTTGCTCAAATGAAAAAAAGCAAAGCCGCTTAATTGATTTGAGTGTTCAAATAAAAAACCTCCGCTTTTGAGCGGAGGTTTTTTTATGGGTTATTTGCGTTTGGGAGTTTTATAGAAAAACTCATAAATATTGAGATAAATCACGCACTGAATTACCGTAAACAAGGCACTGAATACGGCGCGTAAAAACCAGGAGTTGGCAGAAAGCAAAAATATGGCAAAAGGTACCAAGCCATAGATTATGAAACAAATGAAAAAGATACGCCAATAGTTATCTTTGACGTGAAAAAAGGTGAGGGTGATGGAGGCATTGCGTCCAATGACAGCAGATACCCAAGCCAAAGCTGGAATATAAAATAAAATGGTTAAAAGCAGAAACATGGCGCCATATAAAGCATAGCGAAATGTTTTGGAGGCAATAAAGTCGGCCCAGGTTGCTTGAATATGCGGAAAAATATCCAGCGGGGTGAGCAGCCATAAGCCAAATAATAACAGCATTTTTAAGAGCAGTAAAAATGCAAAAGCTAAAAGTGAAATGGTAACAGCTCTGACTAAGGCGTTGATAAATTCGACTTTTTTGAACATCGGACGGCGCTTAAAGTAAACCCTGACAAAGCAAAAGTAAAACAGATAAGTATAAATTATATAAATTAATCCGCCCACGGGATTATCCATCAAATTGAAGCCGCCTAAGAGGTATATCCCCATAAAAGAGAGCAGAAAAAAGGTGCTTAAACTTAACAGGTGTTGTTTGATATAAAAATAGCTTTGTTGAAAAATTGGAAAAATAGGTAAAAGTTTCGTCATGATTGACCTCACAACAGTTAGATATATATTCTTACTCTAGCTGATTTTTTAGAAAAATAAACCCCTAATTTAGAAAAAACAAACCTCCTTTTGAAAAGGAGGTTTGTTTGCTTGGTTTATTTGCCGGCTTTTTTCTTTTCGATAAATTGCTCAAGCCAGTGAATATTGTACTGACCGTCAATATATTCGGCCTGAGAAATAATATCTTGATGCAGAGGAATCGTTGTCTTGACACCTTCAATAACAAATTCTTCCAAAGCACGACGTAACCGCATGAGTGCGGCATTACGGGTTTTGCCGTGTACAATCAACTTGGCAATCATACTGTCATAAAACGGCGGTATGGTATAGCCGGAGTAAATTTCAGAATCAACACGGATACCTAAGCCTCCGGGAGCATGCCACTCGGTGATTTTTCCGGGGCAGGGAACAAAAGTTTCCGGATCTTCGGCGTTGATACGGCACTCAATGGCATGACCATGGAAGGTGATGTCATCTTGTGTGTAGCCAAGTTCAGCTCCGCTGGCAATGCGAATCTGTTCTTTGACAATATCAATACCGGTAATGGCTTCGGTAATCGGGTGTTCTACTTGCAGACGTGTGTTCATTTCCATAAAATAGAAACGACCGTCTTCGTATAAGAATTCCAGAGTTCCGGCGTTGGTGTAACCGATTTTTTCGATAGCTTTACGAACAATTTCACCGATTTCGCGGCGTTGTTGATTGTTCAGAGCCGGAGACGGACATTCTTCAATAACCTTTTGGTTGCTGCGTTGGATAGAGCAGTCACGTTCGCCTAAGTGAACCACATGTCCATATTTGTCGGCCAAAATTTGCATTTCAATATGACGCGGTTTTTGCAAATATTTTTCCATATAAACCACATCACTCGTGAAAGCGGCTTTGGCTTCGGCACGGGCCATGGTGTAGGCTTCTTTCATTTCTTCATCGTTAAAGGCAATTTTCATACCTTTTCCGCCACCGCCGGCTGTTGCTTTGACAATTACCGGATAGCCGATTTTATGGGCCCACTCAATGGCCATGTCCACACTCTCAAGTGCCGGAGAACCCGGAGTTACCGGAATGCCGGCTTCTTGCGCAACTTTGCGTGCGGTAATTTTATCGCCCATCAGGCGCATTTGGTCGGCGCTCGGGCCGATAAAGGTAATGCCGTGTCTTTCAACCATTTCGGCAAAGTCGGCATTTTCGGATAGAAAACCGAATCCGGGGTGGATTGCATCAGCCCCCGTGATGAGCGCTGCGGAAATAATAGCCGGCTTGTTAAGGTAAGAATCGGCTGAACGGGCAGGTCCGATGCAGACAGCTTCATCCGCTAAACGAACGTGCATGGCATCGGCATCAGCCTCAGAGTGTACGGCAACCGTACGAATACCCATTTCGCGACAAGCACGATGAATTCTCAGGGCTACTTCTCCACGGTTGGCAATCAGTACTTTTTCAAACATATATTTATCCTAGAAATGTTATTCAATAACGATTAACGGTTCACCATATTCAACCGGGTC
>CALXOP010000128.1 GCA_944390035.1 uncultured Alphaproteobacteria bacterium
GTGTTTATGGCCTTGACAAAGTTCAGTCCAACGAGCTTGTTGAATTCGAGAGCGGGGTTAAAGGAATGGCCCTTAACTTGGAAGAAGACAATGTCGGTGTGGTTATCTTTGGATCAGACGAGTCAATCAAAGAAGGCGATATCGTAAAACGGACAGATAAAATTGTGAGCGTGCCGGTCGGCAAAGGTTTGCTTGGTCGTGTGGTTGACGCTCTGGGAGAGCCGATTGACGGACTGGGAGCAATCAAAGCCACTGAGTATAGCAACTCAGAGGTCAAAGCTCCGGGAATTATTCCGCGGCGCAGCGTTCATGAACCGATGCAAACCGGTCTGAAAGTTGTTGATGCGTTGATTCCGATTGGTCGTGGTCAACGCGAGCTGATTATTGGCGACCGTCAAACCGGTAAAACCGCAATCATTTTGGATACAATCATCAACCAAAAGCACATTAACGAGCAGGCAAAATCTGAAAAAGAGAAAATGTACTGCATTTATGTAGCCGTAGGTCAAAAACGTTCAACCGTGGCGCAAGTTGTTAAAACTTTGAAAGACCATGGGGCGTTAGATTATACGATTGTTGTTGCCGCCACGGCATCAGATCCTGCGCCGATGCAATTTATTGCACCGTATTCGGGTTGTGCAATGGGTGAGTACTTCCGTGATAACGGAATGCATGCAACAATTTTCTATGATGACTTGTCCAAACAAGCGACGGCCTATCGTCAAATGTCACTGTTGCTCCGTCGTCCGCCAGGGCGTGAGGCATATCCTGGAGACGTATTCTATTTGCACTCACGTTTGTTGGAGCGTGCCGCAAAAATGAACGACGAAGAAGGTGCCGGCTCATTAACGGCTTTGCCGGTAATTGAAACCCAGGCCGGGGACGTATCGGCTTATATTCCGACCAACGTCATTTCAATTACGGACGGACAAATCTTTCTTGAGACAAGTTTGTTCTACCAAGGTGTGCGTCCGGCGGTTAATGTAGGTATTTCGGTAAGTCGTGTTGGTTCTGCCGCTCAAATCAAGGCAATGAAACAAGTTGCCGGTAAGATTAAGTTGGAATTGGCCCAATACCGTGAAATGGCATCTTTTGCGCAATTTGCATCAGACTTAGATGCTGCCACCAAGCAGCTTCTGTCCAGAGGCGAGCGTTTAACCGAATTGTTAAAACAACCCGTCTACCACCCGATGCCGGTTGCCGAAGAAGTCGTTGCAATTTTTGCAGGCGTACGCGGATATTTGGATAAGCTCCCCTTGGGCGAAGTTAAGCCTTTTGAACAAAAAGCCTTAGCTGCCTTGAAGGCAAACTATCCGGAATATCTGGCACAAATCAGTGAAGAAAAAGTAATCTCCGATGATTTGGATAAGAAGTTGACAGAGTTTTATGACAATTTCTTAAAAGAATTTGTCGGTGAGGAACAAGCAGCATAAGTAAGGAAGAACAATGGCCGGACTAAAAGAGTTAAGAACTCGCATAGAGAGCATAAAGTCCACACAGAAAATCACTTCAGCAATGAAGATGGTTGCCGCTTCCAGCTTACGCAAAGCACAGGGATTATTGGGCAGTAGTACGGCATATAAAAACAATATGCAAAGCATTGCCGACCGAATAGTTTCTGACCTCAAACAAAAAGAAAAAAACGGTTGTTCCGTTAACTGGCCGCAGCTGGTTAACGGAACCGGCCGTTCCGAAAAATATCTATTGTTGGTATTTACATCGGATAGGGGGCTTTGCGGCAGTTTTAACGCTTCGGTGGCCAAAGTTGCCTCAAAGCGTATAGACGAGTTGGTCGCGCAAGGCAAACAGGTAATGATTGCCTGCATTGGCAAAAAAGGCTACACCATACTAAAGCGCAAATATGCAGATAAAATTGTGCGTGACATAGAAGGTATCGCCAAAAAAGGCGCCCGCTATGATGAAAGTGCAGCCATATCCAACTATGCGCTTGATGATTTTCTGATGGAAAATGTGGATATATGTGAAGTTATATATAGCAAATTTCGCTCAGCAATCAGTCGTGATATTCTGTGCAAACAGGTTTTGCCCGTTGCGATGGAATATGATGAATCGCAAGCCTTACCCGAATTGGTAAACGGAGCAGAGTACGACTATGAAAAAAGCCAAATAAGCGTACTAAACAATATCTTGCCATTGTTGTACCGAGCCTCGGTTTTTGAAGCCATAATCAATACGCAAGCCTCCGAACACGGAGCACGCATGACCTCAATGGACAATGCAACGCGTAATGCCAAAGATATGATATCGCATCTGACCTTAAAATATAACCGGATGCGGCAAAACAATATTACGACAGAGTTAACCGAAATTATAGCCGGTGCGGAAGCACTATAATTCAAAGGAGAGAAGAATGACGGAAAAGAAGAGCACCAAAGCGAGCACTTCCAAAGCCAAAAGCACAAGCTCAAAGCTAAAAGCCAGTGCCAAAAAGGAAACCGGCTTTGAAAAAGCCATGCAAGCCGAAGATGCTAAAGCCGTAAAAAAGATAAAACAAGCCGAAGCCGCCGAAAAGGCCAGTGGACGTTTGGGACATATTTCACAGGTAATGGGTGCGGTAGTTGACGTTAAATTTGAAAATTGTGACGTTTTGCCGAGCATTTTAACGGCTCTTGAGTGCGATAACCATGGCCACAAATTGGTGTTGGAAGTAGAACAACACTTAGGCGAAGGCGTTGTCCGTACCATTGCTATGGATTCCACCGACGGCTTAGTCAGAGGTCTGGAAGTTCTTAACACCGGACACCCGATTGAAGTTCCGGTCGGACCTGAAATGTTAGGCCGTATTATCAACGTGATAGGTGACCCGGTTGATGCAAGAGGTGAATTAAAAGCTAAAAAATATTTGCCGATTCACCGTCCGGCTCCGGCCTTTACCGAACAATCAACCGAAACCGAAATCTTTACCACCGGTATTAAGGTTATTGACTTGCTCGAACCTTATGCCAAAGGCGGTAAAATTGGTTTGTTTGGCGGTGCCGGTGTTGGTAAAACCGTGTTGATTATGGAATTGATTAATAACATCGCCAAAGGCCACGGCGGCTATTCCGTATTTGCCGGCGTAGGCGAACGTACCCGTGAGGGAAACGACCTCTACCACGAAATGATTGAATCCGGCGTTATTGACTTGGATGGTGACAAATCTAAAACCGTTCTGGTTTACGGCCAAATGAACGAACCTCCTGGGGCTCGTGCACGTGTTGCTTTGACAGGTTTGACCCAAGCGGAATATTTCCGTGATGAAGAACACCAAGACGTATTGTTCTTCGTTGATAATATTTTCCGTTTCACCCAAGCCGGTTCAGAGGTTTCAGCTTTGTTGGGACGTATTCCGTCAGCCGTGGGTTATCAACCAACCTTGGGTACGGATATGGGTGCCATGCAAGAGCGTATTACCTCCACCAAAAACGGATCTATTACGTCTGTTCAAGCAGTCTATGTTCCGGCAGATGACTTGACCGACCCGGCACCAGCAACCACCTTTGCGCACTTGGATGCCACCACGGTTTTGTCACGTCAAATTTCTGAGTTGGGCATTTTCCCGGCGGTTGACCCGTTGGATTCTACCAGCCGTATTTTGGACCCGACCATCGTTGGTGAGGAGCACTACCAAGTAGCTCGTCGCGTACAAGAAATTTTGCAAAAATACAAATCTTTACAAGATATTATTGCAATTTTGGGTATGGATGAATTGTCAGAAGAAGATAAGTTGACCGTTGCCCGTGCGCGTAAGATTCAAAAATTCTTGTCACAACCGTTCCACGTTGCCGAAGTCTTCACCGGTCGTCCGGGTAAATTTGTAAAACTGGAAGATACAATTAAAGGCTTCAAAGGAATTATTGAAGGCAAGTATGATGATATTCCGGAGCAAGCATTCTATATGGTCGGTACCATCGAAGAAGTTCTGGAAAATGCCAAAAATATGAAAGATGCCGCTTAGGAGCTAGAAAAACATGGAAAAGAAAGTTCACCTAAAAATCGTATTGCCGAGTAAGGTTTACAAGGAAGAAGATGTCTATCGGGTATTGGTTCCGGGCGAAAACGGCGACTTAACCGTTTTGGAGGAGCGCGCTCCGAGTGTCTTGTCTTTGCGTTGCGGCTATATCAAGGTATTAGGTGAAACCGGTTCGGAGGAAGAGAAAATTTTCATTGTCGGCGGCGCAGCCAACATTGCTGATAATGTCTGTGAAGTCTTGACCGAAGCCGTGGTTCCTGAGGAACATATCAATCAGTATGGCATCTTTAACTATGTCAACTGGCGTTCGCAAAAGGAGCGCAAACATGCGGTGATAGAAAGGTATCAACGCAAAATGAAAAAAGTTGACGAACGCATTAAAAACAAGCCTCTCGAATGAGAGGCTTTTCTCTTGCAAAAAAAACGGGGTATGATACCCCGTTTTTTTTGTGAATATATAAGTTTTAGCCAAGTTTGAGTTTTAAGTATTTGGCAGTGTAACTTTGCTCAACTTTAGCCACTTGCTCCGGCGTGCCTTGCGCAATAATGCGTCCGCCGCCGTCACCGCCTTCAGGCCCGATATCAACGATATAATCGGCGGTTTTAATCACATCAAGATTATGCTCAATCACAATCACTGAGTTGCCTTGCTCAACTAAGGTGTGTAAGACTTTGAGGAGTTTGTTAATGTCCTCGAAATGCAACCCCGTTGTCGGCTCATCTAAGATATAAAGCGTTTTGCCTGTGGCGCGTTTAGAAAGCTCTTTGGAGAGCTTAATACGTTGCGCTTCACCGCCCGATAAAGTGGTCGCTTGTTGTCCGAGATGAATATAGCCAAGACCGACTTTTTGTAAGAGCTCCAAACGATTGCGAATTGATGGAATTGCCTCAAAAAACTTATGTGCCTCATCAACCGTCATATCCAGCACATCGGCAATGGATTTGTCTTTGTATTTGACTTCTAAAGTTTCACGGTTAAAACGTTTGCCTTTGCACACATCACATTCCACATACACGTCAGGCAAAAAGTGCATCTCAATTTTGGTAACACCGTCACCTTTGCAGGCTTCGCACCGTCCGCCCGCAACGTTAAACGAAAATCTGCCGGCGGAATAGCCTCTGGCTTTGGCTTCGGGAAGACCTGCAAACCAATCGCGAATATTGGTAAACAAGCCGGTATAAGTAGCCGGATTGGAGCGAGGCGTCCGCCCGATTGGCGATTGGTCAATATCAATAATTTTATCAATATTTTCTAAGCCGATGAGAGAGTCATATTTTCCGGTTTGTTCTCTGGAACCATTTAGCTCTTTGTTAAGTCCCTTAAACAATGTTTCCAAAATCAAAGAAGACTTTCCGCCACCCGAAACCCCGGTAACGCAGGTAAATGTCCCCAACGGAATTTTCAAATCCACGTTCTTGAGGTTATTGGTGCGAGCCCCTTTAACACCGATAAATTTACCGTTGCCTTTGCGACGTTTGGCAGGAACTTCAATGAGCTTGGTTCCGTTCAAGTATTGAGCAGTCAAACTGTTGGGATTTTTCAAAACTTCTTCAACCGTGCCCTTGGCTGTAACATGCCCGCCCAAATCACCGGCACCGGGCCCCATATCGACCAGATAGTCTGCCGCCCGAATAGCGTCTTCATCATGCTCAACCACAATCACGGTATTGCCGATGTCACGCAACCTGGTAAGCGTTTCCAGCAACCGGTCATTATCACGCTGATGCAAGCCGATAGATGGCTCATCCAAAACATAAAGCACGCCGGTCAACCCGGAACCGATTTGCGAGGCCAAACGAATACGTTGCGCTTCACCACCCGATAATGTTCCCGATTGTCTGGAAAGGGTAAGATAATCCAAGCCGACGTTATTAAGAAAACTCAAGCGGTCAATAATTTCTTTTAAGATTTTATGGGCAATTTCTTGGCGTTTAGGTGAGAGTTGTTCTTCCACGCCCATAAACCACTCTTTGGCTTTTTTGATGGACATGTCGGAAGCATCCATAATATCTAATCCGCAAACCTTAACCGCCAGGGCTTCGGGCTTGAGGCGTTTGCCGTGGCAAAATTCACACGGAGCGGCCGATTGATATTTAGAAAATTCTTCTCTGACCCAAGATGAATCTGTTTCCAAAAACCGCCGTTCCATATTTGGAATAACCCCTTCAAACGGTTTGTCGGAGACAAAGCTGGAGTAATACATCGGAATACAAACATTGCCTGAGCCGTAAAGAATAATTTGCTTAGCTTTTTCGGGCAAATCTTTCCAAGGTGTTGAAGGCGAAATTTCCAAAAAGTCGCACAAAGAGGTAATCGCTTGGTTGTGGAACGATGAACGGAATCCGTCCCAAGGCGCAATCGCTCCTTTGTTGAGGCTAAGATTTGGGTTTGGAATAATAAGATCGGGGTCCATATAGAGTTTTGCCCCAATTCCGTCGCAATGCGGACAAGCCCCATAAGGGTTGTTAAACGAGAAAAGCCGCGGCTCAATTTCTTCAATCGTAAAACCCGAAACCGGACAAGCAAATTTAGAAGAGAAGACCGTACGCTCTTTGGTTTCCACATTTTCGACATAAACAATACCGTCGCTGAGTTTTAATCCGGTTTCCAAAGATTGAGCCAAACGCTCTTCCAGCCCTTCTTTAATCACCAAACGGTCGATAACGACTTCAATATCATGTTTAACGGTTTTGGCCAAATTAGGCACTTCTTCGATATTATACATTTCTCCGTCAATTTTAAGGCGTTGGTAACCTTGCCGAAGCAAGGCCTCAATTTCTTTTTTAAACTCACCTTTTTTGCCTCTAACGGTAGGGGAAAGAAGTAAGAGTTTTGAGCCAATAGGAAAAGCCATGATGCGATCAACCATTTGTGAGACGGTTTGTGATTCAATCGGCAAGCCCGTAACCGGAGAGTAGGGGGTACCGGCTCTGGCCCACAACAGACGCATATAGTCATAAATTTCGGTAACCGTACCGACGGTAGAACGCGGATTATGCGAGGTGGTTTTTTGTTCAATCGAAATAGCCGGAGATAAGCCTTCAATAGAGTCCACATCTGGCTTTTTCATCAACTCCAAAAATTGTCTGGCATAAGCCGACAAACTTTCCACATATCGGCGTTGTCCTTCGGCATAAATTGTATCAAACGCCAAGGATGACTTTCCCGAACCCGATAATCCGGTAATCACGGTTAATTTGTTTTTAGGAATAGATATATCAACATTTTTTAAGTTGTGCTCTCTGGCACCTTTAATTTCAATAAAATCGCTCATAGTCAAACTCTCCTGAGGGTCAATATAGAGAGGAAGAAGCCAAAAGGCAATAGCAAACGCGCCTCAAGGGCCACTAAAAGATAAAAAACTTGCAAAACAGAAACACTTGTACTATTGTTTTGAGAAACAAGATAAAGAATAACTGATAATAATGCTGACAAAAAGCCTAAAAATAGCCTCGTTGCTGATATGCCTTTTTGCGCAAAATGCTTTCTCCGCCGTAAATATCGGGATAATTGCCCCCATGGCCGGAGAATATCAAACCGCCGGACAAGAGCTGATTTCCGGAGTGCGCACGGCAGTAGATGAAATAAATAATCAAGGCGGCCTAAACGGGGAAAAAATCAATTTAGTCATGGTAGATGACCAATGTGACGACCGTATTGCCGTATCTACGGCTCAAATGATGGCGGTTAATGCCTCTGCACGCGATAAAATGTCTTTGGTCATAGGCCCTTATTGCTCTAATGCCTTGCATAAAGTTGCGGGCATATATGCCAAAGCAGGTATCTTCCAAATTATTCCGACAGCGGCCAGTCCGAGCATTCAGGCTGATAAGTACAAAGGTTTGGTCAAAATGGTGGGCTATCAAACCAGAGCCGCCGGTGACTTCTTCAATTTTTATCAAGCGCATTATCCGGACAGAAAAGTTGCCCTGATTTATGACCGTAACAATAAAGATGTGGTCGATGTTGCCGCAGCTTTGCAAAAATTGTTTACCGATGCCGGCAAGCAAGCGGCGTTCCAATCCTATAGTTTCCAAAATTTTGATGATGATTATGATGCAATCGCCGAAAAGGTAATTCAAGACGGCAATAAGATTGCCTATATTATGGGCAAATCAAAACGGGTGACAAGAATGTCGGAAGCACTCAAATCCGAACGAAAAGATTTTATTTTGTTTGTTAATAAATATCAGGCGCAAAAAAACTTTCGAGATGAGTTAGGCACCAAAGCCGAGGGTGTGTTTGTCTTGTCTTTACCCACACTAAAAGACAGTCCCGATTTTGCCGAAACTTTGGTAAAATTGCGTTTGCTGGGCGTAGAGCCGGAAGGCTTGTCGGTTTATGGCTATTCGGCGGTTCAACTATGGAAAGAGCTGGTAGAAAAGGCCGATTCGTTTAAATACGAAAAATTAGCCCAAGCCTTGGAAGAAAGTAAGTTTGATACCGGCTGGGGCGAGATGGCCTATAACAACGGCGACCCAAGCAATTCAATACCTTACGGCATATATCAGATAAGAAACGGGGAATATACACAGGTCTATTGATTTTAGTTTTACTCTCAAAGAATTCAAGATATACTCCATGCAGTTTTAATTTTAATAATAGGTTTATAACAATGGTTGGAAGCATAAACAAAGTAATCTTAGTCGGTAACTTAGGGGCAGATCCGAAAGTTGCCAATACCGCCAACGGCGCAAAAGTTGTCAATTTAAATGTTGCCACTTCGGATAGCTGGAAGGACAAACTCTCCGGCGAGCGCAAAGAAAGAACCGAATGGCACCGTGTGGTTATTTTTAACCCGCAGTTGGCAGACATTGCCGAAAGATATTTGCACAAAGGCTCAAAAGTTTATTTGGAAGGTCAATTACAAACCCGTCGTTGGGAAGACAACAACGGCCAAGAAAGATACACCACTGAGATTGTTTTGCAAAACTTCAGCGGCAACTTGGTATTGTTAGATGGCAGAGACGGTGTTCCGGCCGGTGGCAATGACGTATTTTCCGGCTCAGCCTCCAATGCCGGATGGGATAGTTCTCCGGCAGCGGCGCCTGCGGCTGATTTGGATGATGATATTCCGTTCTAAGAAACAAAACAAAAGAAAAAACACCCGCAAGGGTGTTTTTTTTGAGCTTAGAGAAAAATCTCGTTAACTTTTTAAGCTAAAAAATGAACTCAAAAAACACCAAAATCAAAAATAAGGGCATTTTTTTGCCCTCTGAGAGCGAAATGGTGTTTATAAGTCATCAAAAAGATTAGAATTTGAGAGAGCATTTTGCTATATTTTAGGCAGTTTAAATAGAAAAGGTAAAATAAAGTGAGTGAAGAAAATATGCCAGTAGTAACGAGCAGCGAAGATATTGCTCCGGTTGATATTTCGGAGGAAATGCGCCGCTCTTACCTTGATTATGCGATGAGTGTTATCGTTTCACGTGCATTGCCAGATGTTCGTGATGGTCTAAAACCGGTACACCGCCGTATTATCTATTCAATGTTTGAAAACGGGTATGACTATAACCGCCCGTTTCGAAAATCTGCCCGTATTGTCGGTGATGTTCTCGGTAAATATCACCCGCACGGCGATAGCTCGGTTTACGAGGCAATGGTCCGTATGGCGCAACCTTTCTCAATGCGTGTGCCCTTGGTTGACGGGCAAGGAAACTTCGGTTCCATGGATGGGGACTCAGCAGCCGCCATGCGTTATACCGAAGCCCGTTTGGCCAAAGTTGCCCACTCTTTGATTGATGACATCGACAAAGACACGGTTGACTTTATGCCCAACTATGATGAAACCTTGCAAGAACCAACCGTTTTGCCGGCCTCTTATCCGAACCTTTTGGTAAACGGAGCCAACGGTATTGCCGTAGGTATGGCCACCAATATTCCGCCACACAACCTGAGCGAAGTCTTAGATGCTTGCTGTGCGTATATTGACAATCCCGATATTAGTATTGATGACTTGATTAATATTGTTCCGGGTCCTGACTTCCCGACAGGTGGTTTGATTTTGGGATATGGCGGGGCCAAGTCAGCCTATTACACCGGACGCGGTTCGGTTATGATGCGGGCTAAGGCAACGATTGAAGAACTCTATAAAGACCGTGAAGCCATCATTGTTCACGAAATTCCCTATCAGGTCAACAAGGCCGCTTTGATAACCCGCATTGCCGAGTTGGTCAAAGAAAAGAAAATTGAAGGTATTTCTGAAATTCGTGATGAGTCTGACCGTCAAGGTGTCCGCGTTGTTATTGAAGTCAAACGCGATTTCCAAGCCGATGTTGTCTTGAACCAACTCTATAAGTTCACACCTCTGCAAACCAGCTTTGGTATGAATATGTTGGCCATCAACAACGGTCGCCCGATGATGATGAACTTAAAAGACATCATCCAAGCCTTTGTTGAGTTCAGAGAAGAAGTCATCCGCCGCCGTACGATTTTTGAGTTAAACAAAGCTCGTGACCGTGCGCATGTCTTGGTTGGTCTAGCCATTGCGGTTGAAAATATCGATCCTGTTATTGAGCTCATTCGTAACGCGCCCAACCCGCAAGAAGCCAAAGATGCCTTATTGCGCAAGGCTTGGCCGGCAGGCGAGGTTGAGACTTTGGTTAAATTGATTGATGAGCCCGACCGTAAGGTTGAAAACGGCACATATCGTTTGTCCGAAGCCCAAGCCAAAGCCATTTTGGACTTGAAACTGCAACGCTTAACCGGTCTGGAACGTGATAAGATTCATGAAGAATTAATCACCATCGGTGAAGAAATCAAAGAGTGCTTGTCCATCTTGTCCAGCCGCGAAAAACTTTACGGCATTATGCGTGATGAGTTTGTTGCTATTCGTGACGAATACGGCACACCGCGCCGCACCAAGATTGAAGATATTGAATACGATACCGACATTGAATCTCTAATTCAAAGAGAAGAGATGGTGGTAACCGTAACCGAGGCCGGCTATATCAAACGCGTTCCGCTCAATGCTTATAAAGCGCAAAAACGCGGAGGCAAAGGCAAATCCGGTATGGCAACCAAGGATGAGGATTTTGTAACTCGTCTGTTTGTTGCCTCGACCCACACGCCGGTATTGTTCTTCTCATCTAAGGGTCTGGTTTACAAGATGAAAGTTTACAAACTTCCGCTTGGTTCTCCGACCTCCAAGGGCAAACCGTTCATTAACTTATTGCCGTTAGATGAAGGCGAAAACATCACCACCATTATGAAGTTGCCGGAAAACGAGGCCGATTGCCAAGACATGTCCATCATGTTTGCAACCGCCCAAGGTAATGTCCGCCGCAACTCTTTGATGGACTTTGTCAACGTTCAAAGCAATGGTAAGATTGCCATGAAGTTAGACGAGGGTGATAAGCTGATAAACGTTCGTATCTGCCAAGAAGATAACGATATTATGTTGGCTGCCCGCAGTGGTAAATGCATCCGCTTCCCGGTTACCGAAGTTCGCGTGTTTGTCGGCCGTAACTCCACCGGTGTTCGAGGTATCAAATTGGCAGACGGCGATGAAGTTATCTCCATGTCAATCTTAAAACACAGCGATGCAACCTCTGAGGAAAGAGATGAATATTCTCGCATTTCTTCAGCCATCAAGAGAATGAGTGCTGAAAGAGGCGAGGGTGCTGAAGTTACTCCGGAAGAAACCGGCTTACTCAATGTATTAACTGCCGAAAAATATCAAGAAATGGCTGAAAACGAGCAGTTTATCCTCTCCGTTACCTCAACCGGCTACGGCAAACGCACTTCATCTTACGAATATCGTGTCACGGGACGTGGCGGTCAAGGTATTGCCAATATGGAAATGTCTGCCCGCAACAAAGAGATTGTAAGCTCTTTCCCGATTGAAGACGACAATCAAATTATGATGGTAACCGACGGCGGCAAATTAATCCGTATGCCGGTAAGTGATATTCGTATAGCCGGCCGCAAGACCCAAGGTGTGATTTTGTTCCGCACGGCCGAAAACGAAAAAGTTGTATCCGTAACATGGCTTGATGCCGATGCCGGAGACGATGAAGAGCTGGAAGAAGAAACCGGCAGCGAAGTCTTAGGCGAAAGCGT
>CALXOP010000129.1 GCA_944390035.1 uncultured Alphaproteobacteria bacterium
GGAACGCCCGCGGCGAATTTAGATACCTAAGAGGATATCCCCGTCCAAGAAAACGTTGCTTTTTTGAAAGCAATGTTTGATTGGGAAAGATTTGTGAAAGAATAAAAATTGGTGGAGCTGAAGGGGATCGAACCCTCGACCTATTGATTGCGAACCAATCGCTCTCCCAACTGAGCTACAGCCCCACAAGCCGTTTTAAGGCTTAATCAATATCCTCTGAAAAGTCAACGACTTTATGATTTTAATTGCTCAAAGATTTCAAAAAATCTTCTTTTGAAGGTGATTGGGGCAATTTTTTCATATCAACATAGACACAACTTCCCGAATCAATAAAGGGTTGGAGCATGCGGTTTGTAATATCTGAATCTCCGCTGTTCCAATCTAAATTTTCTTCAAAATTTATCATATTAGCTTCCAAAGCATCGGTATATTTTTGTACATCAGCCGCCGTGAACAAACAATCCAATGTTGTCACATTTCCTTCTTGAGGCAAGTCTTTCAGTGCTTCAGGTACGCCATTAGGATAAATTTTTTGCAAATCAACGGGCTTATTTTTTATGGTATAAACGTAATGGCAACGCTCGCCGTCTTTACCTTGAACACTCATAATGTTATCCATATTTGAAAAGACGAGAGTTTTTTCATACGGGGTACATCTAATTAAGTTATCACGTAAGTCTTTGGTATAATCGACATTGATAATTTTCATCTGACAAACATTGTCATCGGCAATCAGTGATTTCACCGTAGAAACCAACTGAATTTTAGCCTCACTGAGAGAGACTTTTTCAGCTTCCTTAAAATCTTGAATAGCTTTTTGATAAGCAGCCAAATTTTCTTTATCAAAATCGCAACGATTAATAAAATGTCCGATTTGAGAAGAGGAGATGAATTCGCACCGACATTTGTCGCCGACCCAACCGATAATTTTATATTTGAAATCATAACTTAATCCGCTTGATTCTTGCGTTTTTTCTTCAATCATCGGGGTGCAGTCTTTGATGTTCTGAATAAAGCTATCAGACATCCTGACCAAATCAACCTGTCCGTTAAGGTCTGTATTAATGCCGTCAGCCTTTGCCGGAGCAATAAATGCAACCATTAGAAGAAGGGATAAATAGTTTTTCATGGGCCATCTCCTTTGTTGCAATATATTTTATCATTTTAGAGATAAAAGTTCAATTCTTATTCATGAATTTTTGTGGAAGAGAGAGAATGTAAAAGAAAGTAATATACACTATTTGTAGAGAGATTCAATTTTGAGCAATCTATGTTTGGTGGCTAATCCGCCGGCATAGCCGACAAGTTTTCCGTTACTGCCAATGACTCGATGACAAGGCACCAGGATAGGAATAGGATTCTGATTATTAGCCATCCCGACAGCACGATATGCTTTGTCGTTACCGATTTTTGCGGCAATATCTTTATAAGAAACAGTTGTTCCATAAGGAATATCTAGCAAAGCCCGCCAAACTTTTTGCTGAAAAGGAGTACCTTGAAGGGCCAGCGGAACATCAAAAATTTTCCTCTTCCCTGCCAAATATTCTTTAATTTGTCGGTAAGCATCATCCAAAAGAGGTGTTTGTTGACAAAGACCTGCTCGCATAAAGTCTTTTTTTTCAAAACACAAATGCGTAATCTTGCTGTTTTCTTCAACAAGAAAAAGTTTGCCCAACGCTGTTTGGTAGCCAAAAAACAACATTTAGAAAAGATCTAAGCCTCTTTCAATCTTGACTCTTTGTTGCTCTAAGATGGTACCCATGTTTAATTTGCCGCTTCTGAGCATTCCGCGAACCTGGCAAGCAGCGTTTGTATCCGGATTTGCAAACAAATAGGTAACTTTAGCTCTCTTGGGAGCGCCTTCCAAAATTTGGTGAATACACCCCAAAAAGCCGTTAGCCACCAATTCGTAAGCCATTTCCTCACTAATACCGCTCGAGGCTGCATATTTAACCAAAGAGTTAACGGCATCACTCACATTATTAGCGTGAATAGTAGATAAGACCAAGTGTCCGGAGGTTGCGGCACGTAAAGCCTCACTGGCAACATCCGGAGAGCGAATCTCCCCCAAGTAGATATAACGAGGTTTAGACCGCAGAGCTGATTTAATACCTTCTTCCCACTTACCATCCGGCGGTGTAGTTTGTTTACAAAGTCCGAGTTCGGCCTCTTGTGTCACATAAACACCATCCAAAGGCATTTCAATCGGGTCTTCAATGGTAAAGGCGTATCCGCCTTTTTTCTGTAAATATTCTTTTAAAAGGGCAGCAATAGTTGTACTTTTACCGGAACCGGTAGCCCCCGCCAATAATATTAATCCACTGCAACCGGCCAAAGAAATCAAATGTTCATATACTCGGTAAGGCAAGCCCAAATCTTTGAGGTTCGGAACGGTTGTCGGCATTTTGCGGGCGCAATAGTTAACGCCTTCCAGCGCGATAGTTCTCTCCACACGATAATTTCGGCCTTTATAGTTCAACAGATAACTGCGATTTTCGCCGTCATAGGCTTTTTCTAATTCTTCTAAAAATTCATTAACATCATCAAAGGTAACAATTTTTAAGCCGCAATTTGTTCTGCCGCTCCAAATATAGCATTTTTTATCCGGCGTAACATAAACATCCGAAAATTTAACTTCATTAATGGGGCCGGAGCTGTATTTGCAGACCAGAAGATCAGCCGGATTAATTTTATTAATGGAAACAGTATGCTTAACGGCACTCGAGTCAGAGGTTGCGCTATTAGGAGGTGTTGTTTGTTGAGGTTTTTGTTCTGCAGAATTATTAGTACTTGAAGAATTATCAATATTTTGCGCAGGTGTTACATTATTACCTGCTTCGGCAGAACTTACGATAGTCGCAGACACTTGTTTCAAAAGCTCTTCGCTGGAATTTCCTGTTGGCCTAAAATTCATAGCAACCTCACTAAATCAATAAAATTTATTGCATTAGCCCTAAATAAATACAATCACATACAATTATCAGTATAGAGAATCTTTTATTGAAATTGTGTTAATTTTTTTTGACAAATATAAATTAAAGCATAAAGATACAACTAAATTTGAGCGACATACAAAGAAGGCACAAGATGAGACAATTTTATCCGATAATCTTACTTATCATTTCCAATATATTTATGACTTTTGCGTGGTATGGACACCTAAAGTTTAAGAGCACATCATTATGGATAGTGATTTTGGCCAGCTGGGGCATCGCTTTTTTTGAATATATCTTTCAAGTACCGGCCAATCGTATCGGGCATGAGTATTTTAGCGCCCCGCAGCTAAAGATAATGCAAGAAGCGATTACCATCACCATATTTTGCATTTTTTCAATTTTGTATTTAAAAGAAGATTTGCGGTGGAATTATCTGGTTGGTTTTGGCTTAATCTTGTTAGCGGTATTTTTTGTCTTTAAGAAATGGGATTAAAAAGAAATTCCTTTTTATCCAGGGTTCAAATCCGGCAATCCTCATCATTTACCACAAAACCCTGCATTGCTGCAGGGCTTTTTTGTAAATGGCGGATAGACAGGGATTACTCGTCGCTCCGCTAGAGTTGCACAGGCGCTCATTCGCTATCGCTCACCGGCGTTCTCACGCCCGCCTTTCGCTGGTAGTCGAACCCTTTTTATCCAGGGTTCAAATCCGGCAATGCTCATCATTTACAACAAAACCCCGCATTGCTGCAGGGCTTTCTTGTAAATGGCGGATAGACAGGGATTCGAACCCTGGATACCCTTTAGGGGTATACACGATTTCCAATCGTGCGCCTTCGACCACTCGGCCATCTATCCACGAACGACACTATTCATACTGTCAAAAGTTGCTTTTGACAAGAGTTTTTTTGCTTAATTTCAAAAAAGTCAGTATTTTTTTTATTCTTTTGGCCAACCGATTGCTTGCGACACAATCACTTGTTGCTTGTCATCAAGTTTAAGCTCTTTGGCAATGGCATCATGGTCAAAATAACCTCTGACCACATTGTTGAGCCCTTTGTCCGCGCAATATAATCCAACATTTTGATAAGCCGAACCGGCATGCATTGCACCATACATCGGATTTGCATTAGCCGACACATAAATCAAATCCAAGGCAGCATCTTTTGCAAATTCTTGCGTTGCCAAAGATGCGCGTAAGTCTTTATCCGAAATTTGAATCAGTTTATGGGCTTTAGCATCATACAGCCACACACCGTCAAATTTAATCACATAAACGAATAAGTCCTGGCTGTCGCGGGCGGTCGGAATGGTTCGCTTGCCATCCTGGCGATTGACACCAACCGCTGCCCACAGCATATCAGCCAAAGTTTGTTCATTAACGGCACGTCTGCCGAATTCACGCGCAGTACGTCTTTCCTGCAGGCTTTGCATCAGGGTTTTGCCGCCAATCATGTTAGGTTTAGGCAAAGACTGAGTGACAGATTCAGCATTTGCGGAAGAGATTCCGAGAGCCAACATACAAGCAGCAACCGTCAATGTTTTTTTATACATGTATAATCCTCCTTTTAACCGGGCCTTAATAATCAATAATCCTAATATACTAATCATAATCTTAACAAATACATAATGATAAATGGGGATGGGGAGTAATAATATCTTCAATTAATATAAGACCTCGGCTTCTGCCGTTATCTTTTTATGCTTTTGCGACTTCTGTCATCAAAAGACATAGTTTAACCCTGCGGTAAATGCCAAATCTTGATAATCACTTCCGGCAGTAGCGCGAGCGGTAGCATACAGGCTGAAGAATTTACTGAGATCAGCACTTCCACCAATTTCCAGACGAGCAAACGTACCGTCGTCCATTTCGGGAGTATCATCAAGCAAGTTGGTAATAGTCACATCATTGCCCGAGACCGAATTAAAGAGAACACTCGGTCTGATGTAGGCTTTAGCAAAGCCCTTATCCAGATTCCAGGTTTGTTCGAACTTCACACCTAAATCTGCTTCTAATGATGTCAGGGTATCAAATTCTGCCGTTTTGCCATAAATATCTTTAGCGTCGTCATAGCTGATTGACGTAACATTAATAATGGCGCTCGGTTCAATATTGAAACTGTAATTAACGTTATAAACATATCCTGCGGCAAGGCTCAAACCATATTCGGTCGCGTCTGTATCTGACTTAACGTTATCTTTGGTTTTGATGTCAGCATTTTGAATACCGCCGTAAACGGTTGCCAAGGTCCAAGCATTTTGCCAGTTGTGACGATAGTAAACACCGCCCAAATAGCTATCAATATCAATTTTACTGCCGTATCTGGCAAAGAAGTCTTCGGCCTCACCGTCAAAATCGTATTCACCTTGTCGATAAGAGGCAAAGATACCGATTCTGTTGTTTGTATTGTTGTAAATATCAATTCCGGCCTCACCGCCCATAATGTCGGCATCATAGTTAATAGAGCCTTCATTAGTGATTGAGTGATAAATCGGCATAAGCCAGAAATTGTAGTTATTATAAAAGTTTTCAATTCCTTTGGCGTAATAGCGATAAGCCGGAGAGTGCATAACGCGATTATCAACCAGATTATTATTGCGCAAGTTAATTTTGTTAATCACGTTATAGACCACGCTTCTGGTTTGTTCCAAGGCGGCATGCGGCAATCCCATATAGGCCAAAACCTCAGAATAGACGCCGATTTTCCCGCCGATATTGGTCATGCCCATATACCAGTTATTCCCCTCATTATAGGTATCCCAAAGGTAAGGACTGGAATTTACACGCCAAATGGTAAAGTTTGAGGCAGTAGAAGCATCATCATTAGGCGCTTCCAAAAACAGAATTTTTTCACTTGTTTTTGCAGCCGAAGCAATTTGAATATTGAGTTCAGATGTTCCTTTAACGTCACCGTTAACCACCAATTTGTCAGAAATATGATTTTGTGTATCAACTTTCAGCGTAATTGAGGAATTGCTTTGGCCGGTATAATTTCCCTCAATTGTGGTGGTATTGTCTTTTTCGTCAGCCAAACTTCCGGGGCTGACCATATTTAAATCACCGGCATTGACGATCGAACCCAGAATATTAACATTTTCAACCTCAGAGGTATCAAGAGTAGAGCCTGTGTTAATCTTAATTTCACTTGCCGTGCTGTCCATATTAATATCGCCTGCCAAGGACACATTGGCCGAACCTAAGTTCCCGCCGATATTCATGCTATCCCAACCGCTAACGGTAGTTGACCCGTTTGCCCCGTCGGAAGAAATCTTAAAACTTCCGTCTGCAAAAGTTAAATCTTTACCGGTTGTTGTTGCCACAAGCGAGTTATTAAATTTTTCGTTGACGCCGTTAACAATCACCAAAGATGCAATATTGCCGTCACTAAAGAAGTTATCATAATTATAACTTCCGGCGAGCGTTGCATTTTGCGAAATTGCAATACTGCCGCTAAGGTTTGCTCCATCGGCCAAGCCTAAGGTTGAAGAACCCAGAACTTCCACGTTATTGAGGTTTGCCCCGCTTTCAGCACTCAAGAAACCGCCGTTAACTACCGTATCATTAGCATCACCGCCGTCTTTAACCACCATTGAGCCGTTTGTATTAACGGTTGAATTAAAAGCCATACCCCCGGAATTGACCTCTAATCCTAAAACGTTACCGCTGTCTGTGGTATGTCCGGCAGAGTTAAGAATTGTGTCCAGAGCTGTTCCTTCCACAATCATTGAGCTGTTGCCGTTTAAGGTAGTGTTAGTGGCACTTCCGCCGTTTTCAATCATAATATCGCCTGAGCCGTTGGCCATAGTGTTTGCAATATTACCGCCACTTTGAACCTCGATTAACCCACTGTCTTGAAGAACAGTGTTGTTCAGGTTTCCTTTGTCCAGGACATCAAGTTGACTATCGCCACCCACAATAATTCCCTCGCCAACACCACTGTTGAAAAGAGTATCATAATGCTGTCCATACAGGTCCGCATTAACCACGTCATTGTCAGTAGTCAGGTGATAAGACCCTTGGTCATTCACCGTCAAGCCACGAACAGTTGCGTTAGTTTGTGAGGCGTCAATCAATCCGCCCTTATTGACCACAACAATATCGGCATTTGCACTACCCTCAAGGGTCAAGGTGCCGCCTGAATTAATTGTTGTATCTGTTACCATCGAGGCATCTTGTGCGACAATTTCGCCGCCGTTGTTAATAACAGAGGTTTGTGCCGTACCGCTTCCGGTGACATTCATCATGCCGCCATCAAGAGTGGTTTGAGAAGCATTTCCACCGTCATTAACATTAAAAGTTCCTCCCGAAACTGTGGTAGAAGAGGAGCTTCCACCTTGGTTAACATTAAAAGTTCCGTCAGTTATTGTTGTATTTGTAGCAATACCATCTTTATTGACGTTAACGGTACCTCCGCTAATTGTTGTGCTATTGGCAATACCGCCAGCATTAACATTCAGGACACCGGAATTATCTACTTCTGTGGTATCTGCAAAACCTCCGGTTTCGACATTTAATGTACCTGAAGTGAGAGAGGTATTTTTGACAGTTGAATATGTAGGTCTGGTCTGTTCTGGAGTATCTGAACCATCTGCGCCATCGGAGCCGTCTGAACCATCGGTGCCCACATCAGTCCCATCACTAACATCCGTGCTTGTACTGCCGTCACTGTTTTCCGTGCCTTCAATTTCTGTAACGGTTTCGCTTTGACCTCCGTCGGAAGTATCTGTTGTATCACCTTCACTACTTTCAGTTTCATCAAAACGTACTTCAACCGTACCGCCGTTAATAATTGTTCCCTCTGCTGTAGCACCATCTTTCACCAGCATAGTACCGCCGGCATTAATTGAAGTATTTTCGGCAACACCAGTCCCGCTTAGCTCAAATCCTTGATAAGTATTATCTCCGATTTTCCCTCCGGCAGAATTTACGATAGTTCCTGAAGTTTTTCCCTCACTGAGCAAGGTTCCGGAGTTTATGGTCGTACCTGATGCCTCACCACCTTCGGCCACGTTAACTAACCCGCCTTCGACAGTGGTCACCTCAGCTAACCCGCCTTCATTAATTACCATGTTGCCACCGGTATTAACGGTCGTCGTAATCGCACTGCCACCGCTGTTTACCGTAATAGTACCGGCATCATTAACGGTATTTCCATTTGCAACACCTGAGTCATTAATGGTTAATTCGCTTCCAGCTTCAATTGTTTGATTATCACAAGTTCCTCCGGGGCAAGTAATATTGACCGGATCTGCCGCCAAGGCCTCAGGATTGCAAAATGCAATGGCACTCAGAAGGCTAAATGAAAAAGAAAGGAGTTGTTTTGTCATAATACCGGCCTTGTGTTGTAAGCCCCCATACTGGAGGACTTGAGTAAGTAAATCGACTTGCCCCGATTCTATAGATGTAATTATTAACAAAATCTTATGCCGATTCTTTTCTTCTTCTTTTCGATTCGCGCAAAGCCTTATCCAGATTCGCATTGAGTCACATTAAAAAAAATTTTTTCGATTCGCTTAAAATAAAAGTTAATTTTTCTCCGAATCGCAAACCCTTTGTCCGAATCGCAAAAAAAACACCCTCCGGCAGACCGAAGGGTGTTTTTGCTAACTTCTATAAAAAGTTAAGCGTTTTTCTTCAAAGCTTCGCCTAGAGCGTCACCCAAGCTGGAACCACTTGAAGCGGTAGATGAATATTCTTCCAAAGCTTTCTTTTCTTCTTCAATTTCCAAAGCTTTAACCGACAAGCCGAGCTTGTTGTTTTTCTTGTCAACTGAAGTAACTTTGGCTTCCAAAACATCGCCTTCTTTGTAGTTTTCAGGGTTTTGGTTAGCTTTTTCTTTAGACAAGTCAGCTTTTTTAATCAAAGCATTAACGCCGTTAACTTCAACGTTAACACCTTTGTCTTCAATGCTGACAACGGTTGCTTTAACAACATCGCCTTTTTTGATTTCGTCTAAAGCGGCAGCCAAGTTGTTTTCAGACAATTGTTTAATACCGAGGCTGATGCGTTCTTTTTCAACATCAACGTCAATAATTTTAGCCTGAATATCTTGACCTTTAACATAGTCTTTAACAGCTTCTTCACCCGGTTTATCCCAAGAGATATCAGAGAGGTGAATCATACCGTCGATTTCATCGGACAAACCAACAAACAAACCGAATTCGGTAATGTTTTTGATTTTGCCTTCAATGATAGACCCGACCGGGTGCTCTTCAACATAAGCAGCCCAAGGGTTAGGAGTGCATTGTTTAATGCCGAGGCTGATACGTCTCTTCTCCGGATCAACTTCCAAAACCTTAACTTCAACTTCTTGAGAAGTAGAAACGATTTTGCCCGGATGAACATTTTTACGAGTCCAGCTCATTTCAGAAACGTGAACCAAACCTTCGATACCGTCTTCGAGTTCAACGAATGCGCCGTAATCAGTAATATTGGTAACTTTACCTTTGTAAATTTCACCAACTTTATACTTCTCGGCAACAGATTGCCATGGGTCGCTTTCGAGTTGTTTCATACCCAAAGAAATGCGTTGGTTATCTTCATTGAATTTGATAACTTGAACTTTAACGGTTTGACCAACGGAGAGAACTTCGCTCGGGTGGTTAATACGTTTCCAAGAAATATCGGTAACGTGGAGCAAGCCGTCAACGCCGCCCAAATCAATAAATGCACCGTAATCGGTAATGTTTTTAACAACACCTTCAAGAACAGAACCTTCCTTCAAGGTATCGATTAATTCAGCGCGAGCTTCAGCTCTTGTTTCTTCCAAAACAACGCGGCGAGAAACAACAATGTTTCCTCTAACCTTATCCATTTTCAAGATTTGGAACGGTTGAGAAATACCCATTAACGGGGTAATATCGCGAATTGGGCGAATATCGATTTGAGAACCCGGCAAGAAAGCGATAGCACCGTTGAGGTCAACGGTAAATCCGCCTTTAACTCTGCCAAAGATAACACCGTTAACTCTTTCACCGGCGTTAAGAGATTTTTCAAGATCTTGCCAAACTTCTTCACGACGAGCTTTTTCGCGAGACAGAACGATTTGACCGTCTTTGTCTTCATAGCGGTCAACATAAACTTCAACTTTGTCGCCGGCTTTGAGTTCAGCGTTTTGACCAAATTCACGCAAAGGAATACGGCCTTCAGATTTAAGACCGACATCAACCAAAGCAAAATCAGGAGTAACGCGAACGATAGTTCCTTTAACAACGGAACCGGTGAGATTTTTTTCACCGAATTGCTCATTTAAGAGAGCTTCGAAGTTTTCGTTTGTTTCAGGAATTTGGAATTCAGTATTTGTCATATAAAAAATTAATTTCAAAAATGCCAATTTCAGATAAAAAAGAAACGGACTTGTGCGAGTTAAAACGATAGGTCATGCGCACCCATGTACCTAAAGTTAAGGTATTTATACAGGTAAAATTTAAAATTTCAAGTATTTTCTTTGTGTTAAGGCGTATTTTTAGAGCTTATTTTCAATAATTTCTTCAGCCTTTTGCACCACATCTTGAATACTCATATCCGAGGTGTCAAAAATATGAGCATCTTCAGCCGGTTTCATCGGTGCGGTGGCTCTTTTTGCGTCACGCTCGTCGCGTTCAATCATATCTTGCAAAACCTTTGCAAACGGCGTGTCTTTTCCTTTAGCTTTGAGCTCTTCAAAACGACGTTTTGCACGCACTTCCGTCGAGGCACTAATAAAAAACTTAACATCGGCATTAGGGCAGACAACCGTTCCGGTGTCTCGTCCGTCATAGATTGCACCGTTTGCAGGCGTCCCGTCGGCAAAAACCGGATTGAGCGCGAAATCTTGTTGCATTTTCAGCAGGGCAGCTCGAACCCTAGGTTGCGAAGACACAATCGACGCCGCGACCCCGCCTTCGGAACTTCTGAATTCTGGGTCTTGAGAAAGCTCCATCATTTGCGGAAAAGTTAATTTTTGAGCTAAATTTTCAGCCTTGCCTTCATCGTTAAGGTCAAAATGACTAAGTCTCATCAACAAACCGACGGCACGATAAACCATACCTGTATCAAAATAAGCCAATTTATATTTTTGTGCCAATTGAGCGGCCAAAGTTCCTTTTCCGGCAGCGGCCGGACCGTCGATAGTGATAATCATTTGTTATTGCCTTAAAGTCTTTACAAAATTTTATCTATTAATTAACATATCTGATATAAATTAACAGAGGTTAAAAAGGTTATACAGAGCTTTTATATGGCAAAGGAGGACAAATGTCTCAGATAAAGGTTTTAGGTTTAGCGTCAGTACTGAGCTTTTTGGCGGGAAGTGTTTATGCGCAAGATGCAACATTTCAAGCTGGAGAAACGGCCCAATCCGCATTAGAAAATTTGCAAACATCATCAAACCTGAGTGGTTTTGAAGAAACCTACGGAGAGCAAATTGCGAGGGAACAAGCTGCAGCACAAGCAGCCGAGCAAGAAAGCAAAGAAAACCAAAATTCGGTTTTGGCAACGGTTCCACAGGACAGTACCATTGACTATAAAGGAATAGCCAACGCCTTTTTTGCCAAAGATCAGCCTCAAAAAGCAGACGAGGCCCAAGCGGATGTTCAAAAGGCTCAACCCAAAACCTATGAAGACGTCTTGTTCACCATTACGGACCCGACTTCGCATGCCACCTTGGGCATGGGTCACACCATCGATTTGAAGTTAAGAACCTCCTCTAATTTGAAGTGGAATTTTGACAAAGAGTTAAAAACTCTTGAATTTTTATCAGAGCGTACGGAAGACGGATTCTTCCACGCCGTATTTAAGGCCAAAGCTCCCGGACAAGAAACCTTATATTTTGATTGTTTGGATGTCGGTAATCCCGAAAACATCAAAGTATTGGAAACAAAGTTAATGATTGTGACGGTAGAGTAAAAACATTGGCCTCAAAAGTACGTTTGTTTATAGATACCCCTTTGGCACTCGAACAAATCATTGAATTGTCCGAAACCCAAAGTCATTATTTAAGCAATGTCATGAAACTCAAGCTCAATGACAAGTTTTTAGGTTTTGACGGCAAAAGCGGGGAATATGAGTTGCAAATCACGCAGCTTGCCAAAAAGCACCTTGAGGCCAAAGTTATTCAAAAGCAAAAATCTTTTCAAACACCGCCGGATGTTTGGCTTTTATTTGCTCCGGTCAAAAAGGACCAAACCGACTTTATTATTCAAAAAGCGGTAGAGCTTGGTGTCTGCAAACTTATCCCGACAATTACGCGCTACACCATCAGTGATAAAACCAAAACCGAAAGATTTGTTGCTCAAAGTATTGAAGCTGCCGAACAATGCCGCAGGGTTGATATTCCGCAAGTCTTGCCGGCAAAATCTTTATCTGAAATACTATCAAATTGGGATAAGACGCGTCCTTTGTACTACATGGATGAAAGCCGCACCGGACTTCCGGTCAAAGATGCCTTTAGCGCCGCTCCGGCCCCGATAGCTCTTTTGGTTGGTCCCGAAGGCGGTTTTAGCAAGGAGGAGTTAAAACTCTTGCGCCAACTTGATTTTGCAACCGGCGTCACTTTAGGCCCCAGAATTTTGCGCGCCGAAACCGCTGTCGTTGCCGCCCTGAGCTGTTGGCAGGCATTGAGTGGGGATTGGGTAAATTATAAGGAGCAAAACGAATGCGATTTTTAGTTGCCGATGACCATGATTTGTTTTTGAAGGGATTGGAATTTATCCTAAAAGAAAACTATGCCGATATTGAGCTGGTTTTTGCGCATAGCTATTCCGATATTTTTCATATTTTGGAAAAAGACCGCAAATTTTCTCTGGTGATGACGGATTTGGCCATGCCCGGCGGCAAGTGGCTGGATTCGCTGCAACAAATTCACCATTTGTTGCCCGATACGCCGATTGTGGTTTTATCGGCGGTTTTTGATAAAGAGATTGTTCAAAAGACCATAGACTTAGGAGTTTCGGGCTATATTCCAAAGACATCGTCAAATATGGTGATTATCAGTGCCGTAAATTTAGTCTTATCGGGCGGAGTTTATATTCCGCCGGAATTGTTAAGCCCGCAGCTCAAAACCGAGATGAATATTGATGCAGAAGATTTTCAGCCTGCGGATGCCCATATTTTAACACCGCGCCAAATCGAAGTGTTGGAAAAGGTAGCCGAAGGCAAGTCCAACAAACAAATAGCCTACGAACTGGGCTTAAGCGAAGGAACGGTTAAATTGCACATGACGGCCATACTCAAAATACTCAACGTCAACAACCGTACCGGTGCGGTGCGTGAGGCGGAGCGACAAGGATTAATTCGGCATGAATAATATTTTGCAAGAATATACGGCACAATTAGGACAAGCCAAAACCAATGAGTTGTGGAACATCTATAAGGCCGACACGCGCGCCGGACTATATGACAGATTGTCGCGTTGGGTTTTGCAATCCGAAAAAGAGCTGTTGCAAAATTTTTTTCACTCTCGCCAAGCCGGAGCCAAAACCTTTGGGATGGAAAACTTTTTATCGGCCTGCCGCCAAATGGAAGAACATCTTCAGGCCGGCGGAAAAATAGAAATTATCAATTCTCGCTTATCTGACATAAGTGAAGTATTTGAGCAAGAGGCCAAACAAGTTGAGCATATTCTGACACAAGAAGGACACCACAAATGATAAAATTGATAAGTGATATTGATCAGGCAGAAGCAGAAGAAGACGTCATCGCTCGCGAGCCGGCTTTTCAGGCTCCCAAAGAAGTATCTGTTCCTTTATATCAGCGTCTGTTTTATTCAAAACTCTACAACAGCGTCAAATGGAGTTCTTTACTGGACCATGACTGGTTGTTAAACCTCATCACTTTCGGCACTTATTCCAAATTAGTTCGCGCTTGTTGCAATGAAATAGACATGCACAGCAAAGTTTTGCAAATCGGCGGAACCTTTGGCAATCAATTAGCGGAGCTGGCAGACAGTGTCGGCTATTACGGACATTTAGATGTAATCGACGTCAACGGCACGCAGCTGAGCCGCCTGGAGGGAAAATATGAAACACCCTATCCGCAAATGCGCTTTATTCGTGCCAATGCCGAAGATGAGATAGATGGAGAATACGATGCGGTTGTTTGCTTTATGTTGTTGCATGAATTACCCATTGCCAGCAAAATCAAAGTTGTAGAAAATGCGTTGCATGCCATCAAAGAAAACGGCAAAGTCATATTCATTGACTATGCGCAACCAAACTATTGGCACCCGTTAAGATATGTTGTGCGAATGTTTAACCGCCTTTATCAACCTTTTGCCGAAAAATTATGGGATAGGGGAATAGATACCTTTGCCAAAGATAATTTAGAGTATATCTGGCATCGCACACGCTATTTCGGCGGTATGTATCAAAAAGTTGTTGCCGTCAAACGTCCCAAGATGTTTGATGACACCCCAAAATATTCCGACTTTTTATAGCTTATCAATTTCGTGAGCAATTTGCGTGGCGGGGAAGAGCCTTTTCCCGCCCTTAAATTTTTCACACTCTTTTTGCAAAGGCACGGCATAACCGCCGTCATACAAAGACTTTACAAAGCGCAAATGTTTGGGCGTGAGCCAATTTTCGCCGCAAAAAACAAAGACCGGACATCCGGTTCCGCAAGATTCGCAAGCCATCGAGACGGAATCTCCCGTAACCACAATATTATCGGCACATGCATAGTAGCCAAGCAGGGGATTTTCATCCTTACTCCCCCACAAAAAGGTATGAGCCGGAATTCCTTTAAGGTAGCTCATAATCACTTTTTCGGCCTCATCACCGGTACGTCTGGAATCCGTCACCAAAAGAGAGCCGCCGATTCTTTCTTTCAAACTTTTAATTTCTAGAGCCAAGGCCTCGGCATTTTTTAGGCTAAATGGTTTGCCCTTAATGCTTCCGCCGATAATGACTGCAGTGAGGGGCTTAGGGAGGGGGGTAAACACTTTTTCCCATCTTTCACGCGCCTCATCCAACACTTTTTGCGATACTTTATGCGGCGACCCGATAGTATAAAAACAATTTCCCTGAGAGTGTTTATATCTGTCATGTTCAGGCAAAAAAATGCGGTCAAATTTAAGCAGATTTGACTTTGAGACATCAGGATGCAACAGTTGCACAATTTTTGTTTTGGGCGATTTCTTTTTAATCCAAAGAGCAACCGGAGCACTACGACGACTAGCAGATAGAACAATATCCGGAAAATCGGAATTAATTTGAGCAATGCTGTCTTGTGTTACACCGAGCAAAGAGGCTCCTTTGAGCAAATTCGGTAAAGCCGCCAGTTTAGTATATTTAATAGGCTTTTCTTCAATCTCATAGACATCGGGATTTAATTCATTGAGCACGCCTTTAATCTGTCCGACGCTGCCCATCCGATTGTCAAGTAAAGCCCAAACACGTTTTTTCATATTTAGTAACTCATAAAATACATTAGCAAAGAATAAGAGTTATGCTAATATAAATAAAAGTAAAATCAACAAAATTTGGGAGGTTGTTATGCGTAAATTTCTGGCTTGTGCGGTACTTTTGAGTGTGTTTTTCCTCTCCTCTTCGGCCTCGGCTCAGTTCAGCGCCCAAAAAGATGCTCAGTACATTGCCACACTTAAAGCCGTGGTAAATTATAAAATCAATGATGAAGAAATTCTGCAAGATATTGAGAGCCTGCGCCAAAACAAGGCCTTTGTGCAAAAATTGCAACGAATGTTAAACAAGTTGCAAAATACCCGCACCAAAAACACCACCAACACCAAAGTTCAACAAATCTTAGAAAAAGCCGGACAAGACATTTATCGTTTGCTCGATTAATAAAGCATTAAGGATAAAATGCTATTATAGAGGCAAAATAAAAATTTGACGGACGAAAAAAATGGCGGAAGCACCCCTAACCAGCGAATATTTTCAAGAAAAGATTCTAAGCCTACGGCAAAAACTGCATGCCATGGAAGGCTTTGAGCGTGTAGAAAATATTTCGGAAAATGTGCCGGAGCCGTCTTCCGAGACCAAATCTGTCATTTTCTCCAACAAAGAGAAAGAAAACCATGAAAAATAAGCTAAAAACATTGTTTTTTCTTCTTCCGCTGGTTGCGGGCTGTGCATTTTCCTCGCATGAAAATATGTCCGTAAAACAGGCTTATGATTCGGATTATGAGCGTTTTTTTCAAAATGTCGTTATCAAAGAAAAAACACCATATTACATCACTTATGAGTACAAAGATGTCCGCATAGACGAGTTAGCTTATCTTGCTTCACGCTATTGTCAGGAGCAAGGGGGCAAATATGCCTACCTGCACGATACGGTTTTGTATCGTAATTTTTCACGCCGTGCGACTTTTGATTGTTTAGAGTTGCAAAATTAAGCGGCTCTTCCTATATAAAAATAATAAGGAAGGAGTGCCAAACAAAAGATGAACAAAAATTTATATCATGTCTTAGGTGTTTCAAAAGAAGCCTCTGATGCCGAGATAAAATCCGCTTATCGAAAATTAGCGCGTAAATACCACCCTGATTTGAACAAGGACGACAAATCGGCGGCAGATAAGTTTAAGGAAATTTCTTGTGCTTATGATATTTTGGGCAATGCCGAAAAACGTAAGAAATATGATGCCGGCGAGATAGATGCCGATGGTAAGCCAACCGGTTTTGGTGCCGGTTTTGATGGCGGCAACTACCAACACTACACCTACACCGGAGGAAATCCTTTCGGCGCGGGCGGTAATCCTTTCGGTGCGGGAGGATTCAGCGGCGGCAATGCCGGTGGTTTTGATTTTTCATCTATTTTCGGAGATGACATTTTTTCACAATTCGGCGGAGCGCAACAAGGCGGTTTCTCTGCGCGCGGTGGACGTCGGGCACGTCGTGGACAAGACGTCAACTATACCATGCAGGTCGATTTTCTGACTGCGGCTCAAGGCGCCGAAAGAACCATCAACCTTAATGGCAAAAATATAAATGTCAAAATTCCGTCCGGCACGCAAAACGGTCAAACTTTGCGGCTTAAAGGTTTGGGCGAGCCCGGCTTTAACGGAGGCGAAAACGGCGATGTCTTAATTACGTTAAATGTCAGCCCGCACCCTTACTTTACGGCCGATGGGTTAAATATTTTGCTGGAACTCCCGATAACCATGAAAGAGGCAATTCTGGGAGCCAAAGTTACGATTCCGACCATCAGTGGTAAAGTAGCGGTAACTGTTCCGCCTTATTCAACCAGTGGGGAAAAATTGCGCCTCAAAGGCAAAGGCATGAAAACCAAAACAGCCCAAGGCGACGAAATTGTCACCTTAAAGATTGTTGCGCCAAAGACCAAAAATGCCGATTTGGAAAAAGCATTATCTTCACTTGCGGATGAAAATGTAAGGAACTTTTAATGCTGCTTGATGCCTTACGCGACTTTGAATGGTTAAACGAGCCCTTAGATGTAAATTTTGAAGAAACCGGCATGCGGGTTCTAACCCACAATAAAACGGATTTTTGGCAGTCGGCACATCACCGTGTGGCAAAAGATAACGGCCATTTTTTTTATACGCGCCGTTATGATGATTTTAGCTTTGTTGTGGGGTGGAAATTTCAAATCGACGGCCGCTTTGACCAATGCGGCATAATGTTGCGGATTGATGAAAAAAACTGGTTTAAGGCATCGGTAATGTATGAGTCCCCGCAATATCCGATGATGGGCAGCTGCGTTACCAACAACGGCTATTCCGACTGGGCAAATATTGATATTCCCGCCGGTATAGAGCAAATGTATTATAAAATCAAACGCCGTAAGGGGGATTATGTCATTTCTTATTCTTTTGACGGAGAAAACTTTCGCCAAATGAGAATGCTGCACTTACTGAAAGACCAACCCGAAGTCAAAGTCGGAGCCTTTATTTGCTCTCCGCAGCATGAAGGATTTGAGGCCACACTGACGCGAATTGAGTTTTTAGAATAAAAAAAGGAGGTCAAACCTCCTTTTTTTGTGATTATTTAATTTCCTCTTTAGGATAAACCCCAAAGAAGTTGCTTCTCGGAACCCAGCCCTCATAAGCGCCAAAGCTAATTAAGCAGAATTGACTTCCGGCAGGGCATTTTTTGATGTTTCCGACCACTTCGTCTTCCACTTTGGCCACAACCGGAGAGGTAAAGTCGGGTTTATCATAAACATTGCTCTCGCCCGGAGTTGTCATCTTAATTGTGCGTTTGCCTGAAAGCATAGATTTATGCACCCAAGATTCGGAGCCCTGCCAGTCCTTAATTTTGCGCCAAAGTTCAAATTCGGCAACAATTTCGACCGGAGCGCCTTTTTGCATATAGACCCACTCGATTGGATATCTGGCTCCCGGACCGGAACGAGCATTAATGAGATTAGAACGCAAAGACACCATTCTGGGCAAAGCCAAGCCGCTCTCGCTTTCATCCGGAGCTTCTTGAGCCAGAGCCGGAAAAGCGACCATAACCGCGGCTAACAAACTAAAAAATACAGCTTTCATACTGACCACTCTCACATTTTAATTATTTCTTATTATATTTAGCGTAATCATACTTAAATAAGATGAATAAAACGTAAAATTTCACAATTTGATAAGGACAAAAAACATGGATTTAATCAACATCATTACGGATTTAATCAAGTTTCGCACCGAAACGGGGAATATTCCCGAAATCAAACATTGTTTTGACTATTGCAAAATTTTATTTTCGAACACGGATGCCAAGGTAGAAATCTTTGAAAAAGAAGGCGTATCGCCGGTTTTGTATATCCGCAATACCGATGGTGATA
>CALXOP010000130.1 GCA_944390035.1 uncultured Alphaproteobacteria bacterium
ACGCAGTTCTTTCGGGCTGGCATAATTGGCAAACAGTTTTCCGAACCAATGAAACATCTTAGTTGTCCCGAACCAAAGGAGCAAAACGTTTTAACTCAGTCAGACGATAGCCGGTGTATGTTCCAAACAACATCACAATAAAGAGAATAACCAAGTTCAACTCATTGAAGACAAACATAATATGGCGGGTGACTTCGTTGTTCACAATAGCATAAACCAAAACGGCGGCAATCACGCTAAAAATGACTTCACGCCATGCATTGGTCGGGCCTTCCTCTTCCCAAGTAATAGAAGCGCGCTCAATAATCCACGCCATAATGATGATGGGGAAGAACACGGCCGATAACCCAATATCCACGCTGAAACGATAGCCTAACACCGTCATCACCTGCATCATAAGAATCACAAAGATAACCACGGCCGAAATTCTCGGTACCAAGAGCAGATTAAATTTAGACAGCAAAGCGCGTAATCCCAAACCGATGGAAAGAATAATGCTAAAGCAAATCAATCCCGGAACCAACCCGGTTTTGACCAAAGCCAAGGCAATCAACATCGGGGTAAATGTTCCCATGGTGGTAATACCAATCACGTTACGAATAAGCACAATCACCAAAATAGCCAACGGAAAGATTGTCAGCCATTTAATGGTATTTTGCTCATATAAAGGCAGACTAAAGACCGAAAGATTAAAGTTGTCTTCTTGGTTAGCCAGTTTGGCTCTCTTTCCGGCCAAATTAAGGGAAGAGGTAATAGACTTCATCACCGAAAACTTGATGGAAGAATCGTCACCGCCCTCAACATCAATCAAAGAATTTCCGCCTCTCTGGAACAGCACAAAGTTTTCAGGCTTACCTTTCTTGGCGGTTTTAATGTCATAGAGCTTCCAAACGCCGTCAATATAGGCTTCCATCATCAAATCGGCCGAAAATGAGGTCTTGTCTTCTTCCAGCTTAATACCGCGAGCCGTGCGGTTAGGAATCCCTTTAAGAGACAGCAAACGGCTAATAGCGAGGCTGACGTCTTTTTGCGTCTTTTTCATCGGCAAAAAGGCTACAACGGTTGAATCCGGAGGAGTCTGATTCAGCAAACGAATAATCTTTTGCACATCATCTCCGGGCATGGTGTCGGCAATTTTCAGCAATTTATCGGCAGTTGCAGCCATTTGGTCATCCATAATCGGTTTGTTTGGAGCCGGAGGAACGGGGGCGGCAATCTTGCCTTTTGCATCTTCATTATCAAACAATAAAATGCGATAATAAATATTTTGCTCTTCTTCCATACTGTCTGATGTTAAAATAATACGTTTGTTTTTATCGTCTTTTTTAATTTTATAATTCGGAGCGACAATATCTTCATCTAAAATTTTGAAATCGTCACTGGCATAAGGCGAGGCCAGGGACACCTTAATCGGGTCGCCGTTAGGACGAAACGCCACATGAGCCTCAATGGTCCAAATTTTTGTGGTTTGCTTGGGCCAAAAACTAAACCCCCAGTAAGTCATTTTGTAATAGATACTGTAAGCCGCAAAGATGATTGAAAGAATCAACCCGAGTGTTAAAATTTTTCGAACGGAAACAAACTTTTTCAGCATAATTTAGTCTCTGGATAAAATTAGTGTAAGGTATTTGACAAAGAGGTATCAACGATGGCTCTGCCGGTCAAAATATTGCGTCCGACCAGTGCTTGGTAGTCAAATTTTGTGCGGTCTGCAAGTGAAAATCTGGCTTTGATGATTTGTCCTCCGAATTTCACATCCATCATAACCACCGGACGTTTTTCACTTTCGTTAATACGAGTGATGGTGGTATGTTTAATGAGCTTTTTCTCAAAATGGTGTTTTTCACCGCTTTCTTGATTAGTCAATTCAAAAGCAACCCATTTTTCGCCGTCACGCTCAAAATGCCTAATGTCTCGTACGTCTAAGGATGAGTTTTCGGCACCGGTGTCAATTCGGGCATCAAACGGAGTCTTCATCGGCAAAAAATAAATCGGTTCAACCGCGCCGATAATTCCTAATTCGTGTTTAGGCGTAACCGGACGTTTAACTTCAACCGCCGGAACAATTTTGGGCGCAACCGGCTCATTTTGAGTACTTTGGCAAGCTCCGCACAAAATGAGCAAAACAAGAGCAGTAAAAGATTTCAAAAACATAGGTGTCACAATCATTAATAAATGGTTAAATTCATAATTATTTACAACGAATCTGAAGGGAAAGTAAAGTTAAATTTATCTTCCCTGTATATAAAAAAAGAGCCCGTAAAAACAGGCCCTTAATTGTGAAAATTTTAGAAAAATAAGGTCGTACGGAGCGAGAAAACCGTTGCATAATCGGATTTTTCATTTAAGGCCGGATCAATATAGAATTGAATATCAGGCGTAATCGTCATCCATTTAGAAACACCCCAAGCCCAGTAGCCTTCAATAATTTTTTCACTATTATGCGCCAGAGAGGAACCGACGGCTTCTTCATCAATCTTATTATATGCAAAAGCAATACCTATTTGGTCTAAGGGGTTTCTATCCAACGGGTCATTATAAACCGCGCCCAAAACGTAGGATTGGTTAATTGGTTCCGTATGTCCGCTCACACCGTTAATTCGACCAAAGACGGCAAATTTTTCGCCGATATTTTGGCTCATATTTAATGACCAACCGTTGGTCGTTTCGGGTTGTTGTTCAACAGCCGGCTGATTATAGAGCAAGATAGAATATTGCCCATTGCCTAATCCTTTAATTTCGGGCGTATAGGAGAGGGAGGCAAAAGTTGTATAATGTTCGTCATCAAAGTTATCAAGTTGAACGCTGGTGCCGTCAATATCCGTAGCATCTTGTGCCCCGAAGGAAAAAGACCAATCATCATTTGGGGCAATTTGTGCATACATACCGACCCCTGCCGTTGAATAAGACGATGATGCGTTTTGTGAAAGTGCATAGTTAATAAAGTTAATTTGTTGGTTTGAGTCATAATTGGAGCCGTCAAAGTTATATAACGGAAATTGACCAAGTCCGAAGGAGAGCCAATTCCAATCGCCACCGAGTTGATAAGTAAAATAGAGTTCATTAAAAGTATCATCCGGCGTGTTGGAATCATTAATTTCGGTTTGAGCCCCGATATGGCTACCGAGCGTAGCTGCAGAAATTCCGCCGTAACGCACAATGGAGTAGGCGGCGTTTAAGCTCATCTGCCCATATTCGTTATCAAACATATTCCAGGTGATTGAAGGCGAAATATAGGTCTGCATGGCATTTTTTTTGCCGTTAGGGGCACCTCTTTGTCCCATATAAGAAATATCAAGAGAATAATCGATACCGTAATTTTTGTTCAAAAAGTTTTTGAAATCCGTGTAATCTTGCCCGAGGTTAGAAAATTTAAGATTTCGTAATTCTTGGTTGGCCGAAATACGAGAATTTGCGCCTTTAGATGATTGAAATTGGTTTTGCGGATCATCATCATCCGTTATGGCTTGGGAGGCTAAAGCACTTTGTGTGCACATAAAAAAAGTCAAAGAAAATAAAGAAACATATTTAAGATAATGTGTTGTCATCATAAAAATTCCTTTTACTGAGCATAAATACGCAATCAATTTAATCTTGAATTTGCAAATTCAAAGGAGGGAAAAATTTTTTTATTGACAGCGACCGTGAGTTGTCATAGCTTGTCAAAAGTTAAATAATTATCATGTCTTACCTTAAACTTTATTATCATGAGCAAAATTATCACTATGGAAGAGGGCTTGAAAGAGATGAAACAAGCCTTTCCCGAAGATGCAGAATTATTGAAAGACAGACCAAGTTTAGGCACTGTTTATACCGGTTGTCGCAAAATTATTCGTTTTTGCCTGATTTCGTATGCCCAGGGGTTCTACTATGTCAAAGAACTGATGTCAGGTCATGCTTACAAAGCCAAACGAATAGACTGTTCGGAAATGACCGCCGGTTCGCATTTTGGTAATTTCACCGCTATTGAATGTGAAAATCATCAATTAGCCGTGCAAATTGACTAACGCTTATGCAAGAGGGGTTAACACTAACTGTTAACTCCTTTTGTTTTAGAAAAACACTTGTTATGATAAAAAAAAGCACCTATATTAAAGAAAAAAACATAACAAGGAGAAACTAAAATGACATTTCAGTTACCCCCATTGCCTTATGCAATGAATGCCTTAGAACCATATATTTCAGCTAAAACTTTAGAATTTCACTACGGCAAGCATCATCAAACTTATGTTGATACGCTAAACAAACTCATTCAAGGAACTGAGTTTGCGAATATGACTTTGGAAGAAATCATCAAAAAGACCTATGGCAAGCCGGAATACACCGGAATTTTCAATAATGCGGCGCAAGCCTGGAATCATACTTTTTTCTGGAAGAGTATGTCACCGCAAGGCGGCCACGAGCCTCAAGGCGAATTAAAAGATAAAATCATTAAAAAATTTGGCAGTTATGAAAAGTTTAAGCAAGAATTCAAAACCGCGGCCACAACGCAGTTTGGCTCAGGATGGGCTTGGCTGGTTGAAGATGAAAAGGGTGAGGTGCAAGTCATAAAAACGGCCAATGCCGATACCCCGATAGCTCACAGTCTCAAACCGATAATCACTTGCGATGTCTGGGAGCATGCTTATTATCTTGACTATCAAAACCGCCGCGCAGATTTTGTCAGCGCATTTCTGGACCATTTGGTCAAATATTAAGCCAAAATTTCAATCAAGAGCCGTCTTTCGAGGCGGCTCTGCTTTTTTGTCTGTATATGTTTAAATATTTAATTGCTTTTTAATAAATATGTGGTTTATTAAATAAAGTTTTTAATGGATATTGTTGACTATTTTTGTCTAAAATGGTAAGATAAACATAGAATCAACATCAGGAGAGGCGCAATGAGTTACGAAAAAGTAGTTCCTCAAGGAAAAGTGTTATTATTAGCCGCTTGCGGTAGCATGGCAGTAGGTCTGGCTCAGACAGATAAATTTTTATCAAGTGACCAACCGATGTTTGAATATGATATGGAAGTATCTAAGACAGAACCAACAGGCATGAACAAAAATGCAGAAGCGGCTACGGTTAGTTTTGCAGTTGCGGCAGCAGCTTTGTATGGCCTGGGTCGCAAAAAAGATGAACATGACAATCGTCCGATAATCAAAAGAATGATGGACAGAGCAAGAGGCTGATAATGTCAAATTATACCACAGCCAATAAATTTATTGTAGCCGAAGGGGAAGGTGGGCAGCTCTATCTTTTTATTGAAGCTCACAAGAATCACCCTGATGAACCACGGATAATTTATGATGGGCAAGACCATGCGATATTTTTGCGTTCACCTGAAGAAAAAATCATTTTAGACTACATCCATCCGGAAGTCCGAGACCAGTTACGCAAAGCGCGCCGTGTCGTTATGGTTGAAACGATATTGGAAAACATCAAAGAAAGCTACTATGCAGATATGCAAATGGTAGAAAAAATACCGGTAGATTGGAGTAAAATCGGCTTAAAGACCTGGGAAGAGGCGGTACTTAAAAAATAAGTTGCACAATCAAAAAAGTGCTTGCAATTTATTTAAAGTTAGCATATTAAAAGAGTACTTCAAGGTCCCATCGTCTAGTGGCCTAGGACGCGGCCCTCTCAAGGCTGCAACACGGGTTCAAATCCCGTTGGGATCACCATTAAAAAAAGCGCCAAAGCGGCGCTTTTTTTAATGGTGATACGTAGACTTGTTACCCAAGGAGGAAAGCGAGAGCTTTCCGAAATTGGGGTTACAAGTCAAGTGCCCGAAGCGAAGTTAGGTTTGCACCAGGGGCAAACCTTACGAAGCAAGACACCAATGTTTCCCCTCCGTCAGGGGGGTGTTTTTGTATTGGAAATAGCCCATAGGATTTGAACCCGTAAGGGAGCGCTAAGCACAAGAGCAAATGATTTTGCTCTTGTGTCTGCAAGCTCTTTGTAACATCTTATCGAGCAAGGGAAAAAGTTTTTTCCCACCGCGAGATTAGATGCCA
>CALXOP010000131.1 GCA_944390035.1 uncultured Alphaproteobacteria bacterium
CGTTTACGGGTAAGTAGTAACAAATTGCGTCTGGCAGAATATGGGTGCCCCGTTTAGGGGAGGCCAGTGCTAAAGGCTTATAGCCGCATATGAAGAACCCCGCGTTTTACGCGGGGGTATCTTTTTATTTACTAAACAGAACTGAGAAATATATTTTTGCCCAGTTTAGCGCCTTATTGCTTCGTTTGATTTTACGGTCTTCATAGTTATTTTTGTTTTTGGTTTTATTGAAAAATTCATAGGCGTTTTCTTTCGTGAGCGGAAAATAGCTTTTGTATTTTTCATCATCATGCGGCGCCCAGACAACATTTTCTTTGACGACTCGTGCCGGCATACCCACGGCGATACAGTGCGGCGGAATGCTCCTGCTCACAATGCTGCCGAAGCCTATGATACTCCCGGCTCCAATTGTTACTCCTTTTAGGATTGCCGTTTTTCTCGCTATCCAGACATTGTCCTCTATGACAACATCTTTATTCTCATTGAGGATGTTGCCCTCAAAGTCATATATCGGGTGGTAGTCCGTATTATAGATAGTGGTATCGGCCAGGCCGCAATCACCCATAGTGATTTTGCCTCCCTTGGCCGCAACCAACGGCGGCCAGGTACACCATAGTTTTTTGGCCGTAATGGTCGCACCTTCATGCAAATCCCATTCTCCGGTGATAGCTGAATTTGGCCCCAAATCAAGGGTGGATTTATCATAGGCATAAATTCCTACCTTCATCATCTCGTTGTGATGTCCAATACGCACATAAGAATCCTTTATCATAAATGTGCATCCATCCAGATATACCCCATCCTCAATAATCAGTGTGGAATTGCCATATAACTTTATGCGGCTGTTTTTATAAAACACATTCTTACCAATATGGACTTTATTATTACCACCGCTCAAATGCAGACTACTTCCTTTATAATAAGCCGGAATTCCTTCAACCAAGTTATTATGCTTTTTATTTAACATTTTATTTTCCTTGAATTTTCGGCAAATCAAAATCAAACTCTTGCTTGATTAAATTGATAATTTCCTGAGCGTTATATTTCGATTTTCCACCGCCTTGATTGACCCAAACCGAGTGTCCGGAATGGCCTTGCCAAGCGTGATGATAATACTCTTTTACATCCGTATTATTGAGAATAAACGGATCGGTAAAATTATAGCCTTCTTCTACCAACATACCGAACCAATAAGCGGCAGTATCGGCATATTTATACATATTGCCAAAGAAACTTCCGCTCTTTTGAGTTATCTCTCGGGCATTCTTTACATTAACCATTGAGACCCACTCGTTGATACGACATTCACGACTAAACGCCTCTTTGGGATTAAATTTGTGAATATCTTTTGTTTTGGGTGATGGTGTCAAAGGCCAAAAAGGAGACGGTCTATCCCCTTGCATGATTTTTTTAGGATTACAAATCTCGGCAAAGCGGCAACGCCAGCATTGTCCCAATTCGCCAACCAGAGCCATTTTATCTTTACCCTTAAAGGCATTCAAATAAAGGCTTACCGTATCTTTTACAAATTTTACGTCATCGTGCATCATCATCAGGTATTCTTTATCGGTATTATCCAGTGCATACTGATACCTAATGTCAGAGCGATTATGCGGATAATCTTTACCGTAAAAGCGTTTCCAATGGCTCAACAAATACCACAAAGAGCGCTCATATTTTGGTCTGGCATCTGGGACATAAACTTCTTTTATACCGACATTGCGCGTATTTTCACGAACATCTAATGTCCAAGGTTGGAAATATTCTCTTACGGCAGGATGATTATATAATTCTATTGCCCCGTTACCTGAGCAATCGTCGTTAATATAAACCATATCAATCAAATCTCCTGACGTTTTTTTCAATGTCATGAGGGTATAAATCAATGACTCCGGCTTTTTATAGGAGTTTATGGCAACATCTATTTTTTTCATACAAACATCCTTGCTAATGCGTAATGACCGTTAAAGAACAATTTACAAGCTCTGGCTTTTCTCCACCCCAACAACTGCGGCTTTAAGGCTCCTTCCTCATAGAGCGGCAAAGCAAGCTCCCTCGCCTTTTCTAAAGACTGCAATCTGGTTTCTTTGTCTTTCATCCGTCTTAGGGGTTGAGATATAACCGACTTAAAGATAAAGCGGGTAATATATTTTTCCAGCAACTTATAATCTTGCTTATTTTGAACGCGGCTGGACTTTAAGAAATAATCATACAAGATTTGGCCTGCGGCTGCATGTACTCTGACATATTTATCGGTTTTGCCTTGGTTCATTACCGACGTACTACTGTCTCGATAATAGAGTAACTTGGTATCCGTATGGACGATGCTTAAAACCTGATACATCACTTTTAATGTGAAAATCGTATCCTCGGCAGGTTGTATATCTTTGGGAAACTCTATGCCGGCAATAGCATCTTTTTTATATAATCTGTTCCAGACCAACACCGACCCGCCTTTGGGATTTTTAAACCAATAATGAAAGGCATCCTTAGAATATTCTGCCGGAATTTTTTCCACCTCATAATGCGGCGGATTTTTAAGCTCAAATTCGTCTGCAACCGTTTGGTTGGTAAATTCGGCAACATCTGCTTCATACTTTGTGATTAAATGATACAAAACTTCCATCGCCTGCGGGTGCAAAACATCATCTTGGTCAAGTAACGCAACGTAAGGCGATAAGGCACTCTTTAGCCCGTGATTACGTGCCATGGAGCAGCCCGCATTTTCTTGCTCGATTAAGCGAAAGCGTGAATCTTCGGCAACATATTCATTAACAATATCCGAGGTCATATCCGTCGAACCATCGTTGACGCAAATGACTTCCATATCTTCAAAAGTTTGATTTTTTACTGAATCCAGGCATGGACGCAGGTATTTTTCCGCATTATACAATGGAATAATAAGAGAGATTGCAGGCATGAGAGCTCCTTCACTTCTAATTAACAATCTCTCTTATATATAACTTGAGAATTTGTTTATTGCAACTTATTTCCCAAAGTTCTTAAACCTTACGAAATTTTCTCTTTTGCCAATGCTGATAAATATACAATAACAACAATACCAGATACAAGCTGCCTAATGACCACAAAACATATGTCTTTATGGCTTTATCGCTCCACTCTTTGGTAATTTCATTAACATTTAAGGCACTCCCCGTCACCTTAAACTCGGCATCCGGCTTTTCATGTAACAGCGAGGCCACAATTTGATAATCGGGATTCAAATAGTCAAACTTAATTATCAAGTCTTTCCCGATTTTTTCAAGCTTGGCAGTGATGGCATTGGTGGTTACCGTGTTATCTAATGTATAGTGTACCAAGCCGGCATCATCAGGAATAGTAATGCGTATCGGGTCATGCCCTACCTTGGAGACATCTCCGCCCGATAAGGCCATGGCACCTTTGTTTTGCAGATAAACTCTGGTCAAATACAAATCTTTATATTCTTTACCGTGGACGGATACATTATAACCATTGTCATTTTGTGAAGAAATAAATGTTACTTTCTCGGTGTCGTATTTGAGAATCGGACGGCTGATGTAAAAGATATAATAGCCAAAGACAATACCCGATACCGCCAAAATAAACGCTCCGGTCTTGCTGGTCCAAAAATCCCAAAAGGCTTTAACAACCTCTTTCCAATCTCGCTTGATTTGCTTCTTTTCAAACATTTACTTTCTCCTTATTCTTTCCTTTCGGACATATAATCATCAAATTTGTAAATAAAAGAGAATTAAGTTGAAAAAAACTCTTGCAATTCTCCTAATTACACCATAGATTAGTGAACGTTAAAGTTATTCGGGATGTAGCGCAGCCTGGTAGCGCATTTGCATGGGGTGCAAGTGGTCGCTGGTTCGAATCCAGTCATCCCGACCATTAAAACAAAAATCCGCCGTTTATGGCGGTTTTTTTGTTTTAAAAGACCGCGGAGTGGTTGATTTGAACCAGCGCGGTAGCAAACCGAGCGTCGGTGGCGAACCGAACGGTGGTTGCGAACCGAGCGAACAATACAGTTTGACTTGGAGAATTGGTCGGAATTAAATAAGTTTTAAAATTAATTTATTATTTTAATTATGTTTATTAAAAGTTTGAGGTTCCAATGCAATATTTTTTTCAAAATCATCATTCTTCCGAGTTGATTGTACTCTTTGCCGGTTGGGGATGTGATTATAATCAATTTGTTAATTTACATGATACATCGGATGTTTTGATTTTATATGATTATCAAGATTTGGATTTGAATTTTGATTTTAGTAAATATACCAATATTTATATGATTGCCTATTCTGCCGGGGTTTTTGTATCTTGTCTTTTGTCTGATAAAATTCCTAATGTCAGAAAAAAAATCGCCGTATGCGGTAATCCGTATTTATTTGATACAAAATTAGGAATATCCCCTGTCCAACTTCAAGTTTTACAAAATATTAGTTTGGATAACTATTTGGATTTTAGAAGAAAATATATGGTCTTCTCAGATGAGGAATATGCAAAATATAATGAACTGCAATCTTTACGCTCTATTGAGAGCTGTCAAAGCGAATTAACGTACTTACAACAACTTTATCTGGACTATAAAGATAAAATTGTTCCTTGCTTTGATAAGGCTATTGTGGCGGAAGATGACTTGCTATTCAACCTCAATGCACAAAAAGATTTTTATAAAGAAAAACTTTCTATTATCCCAAACGCTCGGCATCATATTTTCTTTCGGTTTAACAGTTTTGAAGAGATTCTTAATACCTAACCGTATTTGTTTTGTATTTTTTATTTTCTTCGTTGACTTGATTGCCAAAGAGATAAAGTTTGAATTTGTTGATTTAAGATTATCCGGCAAGCCTTTGTATAAGCCTCTTTTGATGGTGTTTCAATATCGGGAGTTTGTCCCTCTTTTTCTTTGATTTCTCTTCCGTTTCGGCTCCTTTGGCGATATTCAGTCCCAATTATGAGAGAACCATGCTCAAAAGGAATTTCCGTGCAGGCGCCACCGGCAAAAGTCCCTGCAGTGTTTTCACCGATTGTTTGGCTATTGGGAATTTGCGAGAGCATAAAAATTGCCCCTTCCGTAGCCGAAGCGCACCATGCATCTTGCAAAATATATATGTTCCCTCTAAACTTATCACCGCTTTGAGATTGATATTGCGTGGTTTGTGGACGGATATGGTATGTCTGCCCCAGAATTTTTGCTTGATTTTCATTTTGAGGCTTGGCTTCAATTACTTCACATAAATCGGCGTAATTTAAGGATTTTCCGCTCATCCGCTCACCGATTTCTTTGATGATTTCAGCGTCTCCGCCCGAATTCCCTCTAAAATCAAAAATAATATTTTGCCATTTTTGTTTTGCTTTGGTTTCAAAAAAAGCTGCGATAAATTCTTTACGAGTGTGGATTTGTTCTTCATAATCCCCACCAAAAGACGGGATTGCAACAATTCCCGTGCATATTTCTCCCTGATGTTGTGTGGCAATCATCCATTGCGGGTGGCCGGCTTGTATTTTGTAATGATTTACATTTGTAAGGTTTAAAGAGGTCAACTCTTCTGATGATTTATAAGCCAAATTATGTGCTCTTCTTGAGTAAGGAGGCTCCTTTTTGGCGACTAATTGCCGGTGTTGTGAATCAAACAGCGATATATGATTATCCGGAACAAAATCTTTAATTATTTTGCCTAACTGTTTGAGTTGAGAATCTAGTTCTTGTGTTTCATCTATCAGAGATACAGCCTTGGCAAAAGTTTGTTTTTGGCGTTGAACGACTTCATTGTTTACGGCTTGCGAATGATTCCATTCAGGCAAGTTATGCAAAATAAAGTAGGCATATTGTTTAATTAAACTCATTTTTCTATCCTTTTTAATATCATACTGAATTCTCGCTAAAATGTAAATTATTTCCTTTAAAATCCCTTGACTCTTAAAAATTTAGGTATATACCAACTTTCAATTATTTATTATTTTTGATTTATTCACGCTTAAATTTTATCATTATGAAAAAGTTAAATTCAAAAGCAGATTATGCTCAGTTATTCAAAGGTTTATTGGACTTGGCAGGAGTAAGTGAAAAAGAGTTACAAACCTATTTGTTGGGATTTATGAAATACCCCAAAGCAGGTGATTATCAACTCAAGAACAAAACCTTCCAATCGGAACCAAAATGGGGTGAAGAATGGGGGATTTATTTTACTCCGAACCAATACATCAATATTGATGCCATGAATAACTGGAAAAAGAATTTGACGGCTGATGAAGTCAAATTGTGGGCTAAGATGTTCAATTACCGTATTCCTACTCAACAGGAAATTGAAGCTATTGAACCGGTGGTCAGCAGTGTCAATACCGCTCTTTGCAAAGTTGGTATGCGCCAGCACATTCTTCCGCAAGATTTGGCGCAGAAATGTTGGTCGGTTGAAGCATTGCAGAAAGCCCGAAAAGATGAAACCAGACGCTTGATTGTCGTTGAATATCAGGAAAACCTGCCCGAAATTCTGCCGTTCCTCGCTCAGTTGAAACCGCAGTTTGAATAATCCTCGTGCAGCTTAAAAAAAACACCATCTTTTTTAGATGGTGTTTTTTTATTATTATTTATCAATTAATTGCCGACTTTATTTAATGTATCGCTTAAATCTTTTGACATCTCTTGGAGCTGTGTGCGGATGGAAACTAAGAACTCCCTACTCTCTTCACTTAACTCGACAGTTGGTTGTTCTTCCTCAAAAAAATCTTTTTGAATTTCTTCTCCTAAAAGATTTTTCAGTCCCTTTTCCTTGAATAACTTTTGTACGCCTTCAATCGTATAGCGCTTGTCGTACAAATAGTCCCGAATTAATTTAACAATTTCAACGTCGTCAGGACGATAGTAACGTCTGCCGCCGCTCCTTTTCATCGGTTTGATTTGCGGAAACTTGGTTTCCCAAAAACGCAAGACGTGCGTTGCTACTCCCAATTCCTCAGCAACCTCGGCAATAGTACGAAATGCTGCTTTTGACTTGTTAACAACCATGTCTTTTCCTTAAAAAATTAGGCGTTGATTATTTTTCTCATGGTTTGAGACGGCTTAAATGAAATGACTCGGCGCGGAGAAATAACAGCCTCTACTCCGGTCTTAGGATTACGGCCCGAACGGGCATTTTTGCTACGCAAAGCAAATGTGCCGAAAGATGACAACTTTACATCGTTGCCTTTGACCAATTCTTGTGTCATCTCATCTAATATCATATCTAAAATATCATTAGAATCTTTGCGAGATAAGCCGATTTCTTCATATATGGTTTCCGCAACATCTGCACGCGTAATCGTTTTCATTTTTATTGCATCCTTTAATATAATTAAACTACATAACTCTTTATGGAGATGAATTATAATATAATTCACCAAAAGACAAGTACCTGTTTGGAATATTTCACAGATATTTTTTTTAGATTCTGACTAAGGCTCCGCCCCAGGTAAAACCTGCACCCATTGCGGTTAAAACAACCAAATCGCCTTTTTTAATGTGGCCATTGGCAATTTCTTCCGACAAAGCAACCGGAATCGTTGCGGCAGAGGTATTGGCCGTATGATCAATGGTGACGATAACCTTTTCATCGGGCAAATTTAATTTTTTACCAACATTTTCAATAATGCGGGCATTGGCTTGGTGGGGCAACAACCAATCAATATCTTCAGAAGTTACACCGGCTTGTTCCATAACATTTTCAGCGGCTTGCGTTAATGCGTTAACAGCAAACTTGAAGACTTCTTTGCCGTCCATTGTAATAAAGCCGGCTTTTTGTGTGGTGCTGACACCGCCTGTTGTTTTTAGCTGTTCATAGTGACTGCCGTCGGCATATAATTTGGTAGATAACACACCCGTATCTTCTGCCGTGCCCTTACCTTCACGAGCGCGCAAAATTACGGCACCGGCACCGTCGCCAAACAAGACGCAAGTGTTTCTATCGGTCCAATCCGTGATTTTTGATAAGGTTTCGGCTCCAATTACCATAGCGGTTTTGATTTGTCCTAAACGAATCATATTATCAGCCATGGTCAAAGCATAAACAAAGCCTGAGCAAGCGGCCGAAATATCCGTGGTAATGGTTCCCGAGCGGGTTCCCAATTTGCCGGAAATTTTGGCTGCCGTTGACGGGGTGGTATCATCCGTCGTAACGGTAGCAACGATTATCATATCCAAATCTTGAGCAGAAATGTTAGCTGATTTCAATGCGTTATTAGCTGCAATTAAAGATATATCTGAAGTAAATTCATTTTCAGCAGCAACGTGACGTGACTTAATGCCCGTACGGGTACTAATCCACTCATCGTTGGTATCTACCATTTTTGCCATATCATCATTGGTGAGAACTTTGGCCGGAAGATAGTGACCAAAGCCGATTAATTCAGATCTAATAAGCGTCATATAAAATTTCCTGTGATAATAAGTCTAAATCTACATTGTCCAGTTCATCGCGAATTGTACTTACAAAATCTTGACGAACCAATTTGAGCGCATTTTCAACCGCTACCGAATAGCCAAGCGCATCTGTTCCGCCATGGCTTTTAACGGACAAGCCGTTTAAGCCCACAAACATTGCGCCGTTATACAAGCGCGGATCCATGGTCTTTTTCAAATTAAGGGCAACTCCCATCATAAACGGAAGGCCTATCTTTGCCAACAAAGATTTTTTGACTGCGTTCTTTATCATACGTACAACCAATTTGGCCGTACCTTCGGTGGATTTAAGCGCGATATTACCGGTAAAGCCGTCGGCAACGACGACGTCGGCTTTGCCGTTGGGCAATTCGTGCGGCTCAATATAGCCGATAAAATTAATGTTTAGCTGAGAATTGCGGATAATCTTGGCGGCTTGGTGAATTTCTTCTTTGCCTTTCATCTCTTCAGCACCGATATTAAGCAGTGCAACGCGTGGTTTTTCAATATCCAAAGCATGTTTGGCAACGATATTTCCCATTAAAGCAAATTCTGCCAGATTAACAGCGTCGCATTCAGTGTTGGCACCTAAGTCAAGCATCACATATTTGCCGGTTAAGTGCGGCATAATGCTGACAATGGCCGGACGATGTATCCGTTGAATCGTTTTCAGCGTCAGTTTGGATATTGCCATTAATGCACCGGTGTTGCCGGCAGAAACAACTGCCTTAGCCTCGCCTTTACGAACGGCATCAATTGCCATATACATGCTGGTGTTACGATTGCGAATAACTTGGGAGGGCTTATCCTCGTTGCGTACAACTTCCGGAGAATTACGCAACTCGCATACTTTTTTCAAGTTCGGATAAGAGTTTAATATCGGGAGGACTTTGCTTTCATCGCCGAAGAGCAAAAAACGAACATCGGGATTCTTTTTAGCTGCAATAGCCAACCCCTCAATAACGACTCTGGGGGAATTATCTCCCCCCATCGCGTCTATTGATATGACCAGATTATCAGACAAAACCTGCTCCATATAATGATATTGGCCTGACTTAAAAAATTATCTAAGTAAGCCGGTTAAAGACTATTCTTGCGAAGTTGTCTCTTGTTTAACAACTTCACGTTTGTTGTATTGTCCGCAAGACGGGCATACATTGTGAGGTCTTTTCAACTCACCGCAGTTCGGGCATTCTTGATAAGAATTTGCACTCAATGCATCATGTGAACGACGCATATTGCGGCGGGATGTTGATGTTTTGTGTTTTGGTGTAGCCATTTTCTTATACTCTAAATTATTAGTTATGATTAAAAAACCAATTTTCCAGACGACATTATTAAACTATTTCATTTTTAAAATCAACATTTAAAATGTCTTCCGGACGGCTTTATTTGACCTTTTACCCAATATTTTCTCTTTTGGCAAGCATATTTTTTTATTTTTTGAGGGTTTCCAGAATTTTAAATGGATTTTCTTGTGCTTTTTCTTCTTCTATTATCTCATTTTTCCACTCAAAGACCTCACCTTCTTGTCGGGGATAGTCCTCTAACACCAATGCTAACTGCTCTAAGGCAATCTCGGCTAAGTCAATTTTTCCGCCAATGA
>CALXOP010000132.1 GCA_944390035.1 uncultured Alphaproteobacteria bacterium
AATGCCGTCTTTTCTTTTGATTTCCACTTTAACTCTCCTAATACAAAATATTCATGCTTTGAGTAATGTTTATACTGTTATCATCAATAGTGCAACCATAACCGCAAAATTTCAAGCCGTTTTTTGCCTCATCAAAAATTCTCGCCGCGGCAGCGGGCTCAATTGTCCAGCTAAATTTAATATCCTGACAATCCATTCTCGGCACAATCAACAAGACATAAGTCTCGCAACCTTTTTGGCGCAAGCGCGCAAACTCACCGAACATTGACATTTCAAAAAAATTCAAAAACGAAGGAAAGACAACGTTTGCACCTTGCTTATTATAAATACTGACGGCATAGACATAAGCATAATCTTCGTTTTCGTTTGAAAATTCCAAATTAGCATATTTAATATTTTCTCCCGCTCCGAGTTCTCTTAATTTGGAATAGCGTGAAAATTCTCGCAACAAACCTTTCTCAAACGCCTCTTTGACCAAAGTTTGCGCATAATTTGGACTAATCATAATCAAAGCCCCGTCTTTTTGCACCATCACGGTTTCATATTTCAAACGATTACTTTTTTTATTTATGGGCAGCAACCAAACAACAGTTCCGACTTTATAAATATTTTGTTTTGCATCCAACTCGGGACAAAAGGCTGAAACGACCTCACCTGACTTGATTTCCACATCCAAAATCAAATTTTTGTAGCACCTGATAATTTCACCTTTTATCAATTCTGACCCGAAATTCATACTTTCTCTTTCCTCTAAAAAAACAAATAGAGCATACTCTTTCAATGCTCTATTTGCAATTTATTTTAAGATTTAATCAAGAATTTCTGCCTTGCTTCATCTTCAGAATTTGAATATTATTTACTTTATTCTTTTCCAAAGATTTTTTATAGGCTTCAATAGCCTTCATAGCTTTGGCTTTTTTCCACTCTTTCTTAGTCATCTTTCCGACATTTTCGGCCGCCTCGCGTCTTCTTTTCGAGCGATGAGTACCATATTTGAGTTCTTTGGGTGACAAATGTTGCGGTGCATCATCAAGCGGCAACTCTGTCATTGTATCATCCAACATATTTTGGCTGCTGGATACAAAACGTGTCGAATAAGGACCTTTAGTAACCGGCGTATTTTCAATCTCCAAAAGTTTTTCAATCGGCATATAGTTTTCATCAATCCGCCAAAATTCCGTAATACCTTCTTGCGGAATATTGGGATTTGGGTGAAGCGGGTTTTGATAAATCAGTTTCACACCAATCCAAGTCATTGGCTCAAAAGGTTTTGGTTCATTAACCGTTCTGTTCTTTCCAACTTGCATCACTTCTTGGTTTTCAGCCAAAACAACTTTTCCGCCATGAGCTTCAATAATTTGTTTGGTATTTTCACATTGTTCGGGATTACCGTGAATTGGTGTATAAACCGCATTCGGAGCATAGGTTCTGATAATATCAATCAATCGGCCCAAAGCTTTTGCATTAATATGTCCGGAATCTTGCATTTGCACTTCTTCAAAATTGGCAATTTTGTGAGAAGACGGCGTCATCACCACTTTAGCACCCTTGGCCGCCAAACGTTGCAACATTTCAGGACCAGTTTTCCCGTTAATGTCATCAATAATACGTTGTCTGGCCAAAATGAGTGTATTTTTTCCAACCCTAATGGTTTTATGCAAATCTAAAGACATTAAAGTAACCGAAGCCATCGGGATATTTGCCAAATCACCTTTGTTGTGATTGTATTCTTCCAAACCTTGAGCAAAAGCACCTGTTGCAACCACATATTTCGGCTTAACGTTCTTATCGTTCAGATAAGCATCTAAGGTTCCGCTGTACACAAATTTATCAAAATCCAGATGTCCGCTATCGGTCATGGCTTGCTTAACCAGTTGCAGCCATTTTCCGTCCAAATAAACTTTAGTATTTAATTTTTTTGCCACCTCAATATCAATGGCAATATTTTCAACACTGCGTGAAATCACCGGCGAAATAATTAAATTTCTATCAGGGTTAGCTTTAACAACATTATAGGTATTTTCAACTGCTTGTTCAAAGCCGATTCTGTCTTTACCGTTCGGTACGGTAGAGGTTGAGTCGATTTGAACATTGGTTACCAATTTACGGCGTAACAAATCTTCATATTGTTCAAAACTAAAACTTTTGCCCACCGGCATATTCTCTTCGACTAAAAAGTCACCGTTATTAATAATGCCGGCATAAGGCTGACCGTTCACTTTGGTCAAAGTATGGAATCCCAAAGCATCGACCACACTGTGGCTGACGGTAAAGGGCTCAATTTCAATATCTTGACCTACTAAAATTTTATCACCCGGATTAATCTTTTCAATAAACGGCGGCTGCATTCCCAACTGCAAGAAGGCCTTGCCCACCAAACTGCGCGTAAAAGCGCTGGCCTTAATCGGCGGCAGCTCATAGCCCATACGCACATAATTAATCAATGCGCCGATATGGTCTTCATGTGCATGCGTCAAACAAATAATCGCTACCGGTTTTTTAGCTTTAATTTCTTGCTTGGTTACGGGATCAACCCGATCAAAATATTCCCCAATATCCGGATAAGCCGTGCTAAATCCCGATTCGTAAGGCGCAAAAATACAACCCAAATCAAACATCACACGTTTGGTTTCCAAGGCCTCGTTTGTGTGCTCAATTACCATACAGTTACCGCCGATACGGTCTTTATTCACACCGCCGATAAACTCAACCTTTGTTCCGGGCTCCACCTTTTTTACCGCGGCTTTGTGCCATTTCGTCAGATTAGGTTGCAAATTTTTAGACATAACGCCTCCTGCAAATATCAAGATTAACGCCTATATAATACCCATATTTGACAAAAATTCAAGTTTTTTCTATAAAATTTCGCAATTTTTCTTTCCTTGAAATTTTCCGAACCGAACTTATCTCTAAAATAAAAGGAAAATTTTAGGAGAAAACTCATGCAAGCAATATTAAAATTCATCTATTCCACCCTGTTGGTTATGGTTGCAGCCTGGCTCTGCGGTATTTTTACCCATATAGGGATTGAAGGCTGGTATAATGGCTATGAAAAACCTTTCGGCACACCGCCCAACTGGGTCTTTTCTCCGATGTGGACACTTATCTACGCACTAATGATTATCTCATTTTTCATGGTTCTCAACACGGCCTCGCACTTAAAAAAGCGTGCTGTAATTTTGTTTATCTCGCAACTGTTTTTGCAAATAATCTGGTGCTGGGCATATTTCAGCGAAGGTCTGCTCGGACTGGGCTTAGTCATCATCATTGCATTAGATGTCGTGTTCTTTAAGATGATACAATCTTTTCAAAAAATCTCTCCCATGGCAGGACACTTAAATTGGCTTGGTTTTGCTTGGATGTGCTATGCCGCGTTTTTGAATTTAACTTTCGTGTACACTTATGGAAGTATAATTGAATTTTAGTGAAAATTTTACTAGACTCTTGCCCCAAAATACAATAAAAAAAGAAAGGTTTAAATAATTCATTTTTTGGGAAGTAAAATTAACCATGACAACAACGCTAAAAGATATAAGAAATACTTACTTAAATTTCTTTGCAAAACACGACCACAAAATCATTCCGTCCTCATCACTTGTACCGGACAATGATCCGACCCTGATGTTCACCAACTCCGGAATGGTTCAATTCAAAAACATTTTCACCGGCAACGAAAAGCGCGACTATACGCGAGCGACGACTTCCCAAAAATCCGTTCGAGCCGGTGGCAAACACAATG
>CALXOP010000133.1 GCA_944390035.1 uncultured Alphaproteobacteria bacterium
GCCTTTTCGGCAGCGCTCGGCTTGCCTCAAAGCTAACAAACCTACGCCTGAATCAAGAAAACAATTCACAGGATTGTTTTCTTTTCTTCAGCCTCATCGTTCGCCCCATTTAAAAATCTCCTCACAAGGGAGATTTTTTGTTTTTTAAATCGCGAGGCTCGAACTTTCAGTTCGTCTGGCTCGTAAGCTCAATGAGATTTCAGTGTTTTAAGATTTGATTATCTCTATTAAGTAATTGAACAGTTTGTCAAAGCTCTCTGCCTCATATCTTGAGCGTAGATTGATTCTGTCGGCAAGAGCGTAATAATTGCCGCGTTTGTCATAATAAATCAGACTTTCGTTCCAACTGCCGATGGTGACTTTATCTTTAAAAAAGCGATAGTTGATGAAATTGTGATTAATATCTTGTAATGACGGAAATTTATAGTTTTTGGTGTCGCGGTAATGGGCACAACTGCCGTATAATTCGAGTCCGTTACAGCTTAATCCGTTGGAGTTGTACAGAAAGTTTTGATATTCTTCCGGCAAAGCGCAAAATTTTTGCATTAACAGCCAGGTGTTTGCCTCTTCAAGCTCTTTGGCTATGGTGGGCGGAAAATAAATTATCGGAAGGGATTCAGTCATGGCAAATTTTCCCTTCAATCAGTGGAATAAACAGCATTTTTTGTTGGCGCAAAAAGTTAGAATTTAACTGAATATCGATAATTTTATGCAGATTTTCGTGTGTGGGGTGAGCGCGTATCAAACATAAATTGCTTAATTCGGCTTTGCCGCCAAAATCAAACGGAATTTTAATGTGTACATTGAAATTTTCAGGCGTAATGCCTTGTTTTAGCAAGTTTATGTCCTGAAAATTCAGGCCGATGGTCTTGCAGGCATATTCTTCGGTGTATGCCAATCTTTTTAGAAAAATACTGCGGATTTTCCACGTTTCTTTATAGAGTTGGGTTTGATTTTCCCAAGTGAGGGGAAGGTAGGGGTGCTGCTCTAAGTGAAAAGTGGTTAGATGAAATTCTTTTAACTTTCGTTGCAGCCGCTCTTCCATCTCGCTAATGTCTTGAAGCGGGTGTTTGTTTAGGGCATTTTTGAATGGTTGGGCTGAAGGCGCTATGCCTTTGTTGATTAAATCATCATAGGCGGAGAGCAGGGAGGAATCATCATCACTATAGGGAAGCAAGATATTGTTTTGCTGTTTTTGATTTGACCACTCCCACATCTCTTACCTCATTTCATCAGCCTCATGCGCTCGGGTTGGTATTGATGTCGTCTTCATTGTAATCGTCATCATCAAATTCTTCATCATCCAAATCTTCGTTCGGGTCATATTCTATACCCAGTTTGGAGAGCATGTCTTCATTGATGTCTTCGCGTTGAGCCACAATCCAGTCCGGAACATAAGGTGCCGGCGGAAGTTTTGACAAAGCCAACATCTGTTTATCCAGATAAAAACGCGGGGCATCAGCCATAATCGGCCGATCAATAAAACCTTGCATCAGTACGACTTGTTTGAGCATCGGCAAGCTCAATAATTGCGTTGTACTAATTACCGATGTTCCCTGTAACTGGTAGCTGACGTTTTTACTGAACGGATTTGAGCCTTTTTGGAAGCTGATACCTTCGTTTTTCGAAAATGACGTGGTTTGGACGGTCTTGTTACCAATCATCTTGGAGAAACGTTGGGCGGTTTGCTCGTTGTTTTGTGATAAAATAACTTTGCAGGCCGTGGTAGAAATAACCGTTTCCAAGTCGTCTTTGCCGTATTTACCTGAAATTTGGCCTAAGTCTTGTCCAATCAGCAAATATGATACTTTTTGACCACGTCCGACGGCCGGACCATCAATAATGGCTTTTAATTTAGGCATTTGCGGAAACTCGTCCAATACAAACAGTGTCGGGAAGGGGCCCATTTGACCGTCGGTTTTGTTTTGGAATTTGGGCGGGTTCGCAATGAGGTAAGAGGACATTAACTCAATAAATGTTCCCGAAATAACACCTAAGGCTCTCGCATCGACTTGGTTAACGGACAAATAAACCGAAATTGGTTTCCACTCGCCGGTAATCGGGTCTTTCATACCGCGCAAATCCTTAAAGTGTAGGTCAGAAAAGCTGGTACGAGAAACAACGGCCGAGTTTTTGAAAATACCAATACCCGCAAAACCGGTGGACAATACGGAACCGCGCTCTTTATCCGGCATTGAGCTTAATTGGCTCAATTCTACGATACAACGCGGAGAGTAACCATATTTTCGGGCTTCTTCAATGGCTTCTTCCAACATATCACGCATTGGGTCTGCCATGGCGGCCATTTGGTCACCTTCATCCAAACGGCGCTTGATTTCTTGGGATTGCTTAATTTGCGACTCGGTAATCCACTCCAAAATCATCGCCAAGCAAGATTCGTGGCCAATCCATTTTTCAGGCAGAAGCGACCAAGTACCAATCGGCAGATAGTTATCAATCGTTAAAGTGCCGCTGTGGAGGTTTTGGATGGCTTTGGCGGCCATCGGGTCGCGCATTTCCAAGTAGTAGCCTTCCAATACGCGTTTGTCTTCTTCATCGAGCTTGCCTTCGTAAACCCGGCCGATAAAATAGTCATTGGCGCGGGCGCGCTCGCATTTTGAGGCAATAAAATGGATGAAGCCGGTAAGCGCTGCACGGCCGGTCTTTGACCAGTGAGGATCGGCGCCGCCCTTTGGGTCTTCTACCAAAATGTTGCACATGGAGTCCACATACATATCACGGTCCGGTCCCGGTGCCGGCAAAGCATTAGGAGACAATGGATTCCAGCTTGGATAGTAAATTCCTTCGGCCGGATTGTCCTCTGCACCCCAGTTAATGACAAAGACAGGGCCGTCTTTGGCGCGGGCGCCGGTAGTACTGAAACACAATTCCGGTTTCGGGTCGTTTACCACAATACTCATTCCGTGTGAGTGGAAAATCGTCGGAATTACCACGCCGGCGGTTTTACCGGTTCCCGGAGGTGCGCAACACAGGGTGGACAAAGTTTCTTTTAACATTAAAAGGTGACCTTTGTATCGGCCGACAACCATGCAGAAACCATCTAATAAGCCCATCTTTTTGATGTCTTTTAAGTCGGCCAGGCGTGCCGAACCATGGATGTTTGATTGAAAACGATAAGGGTTGCTTACCGTGCCGATAATAATTCCAAACGGCAGCGAAATAAAGGGCAGAATCGGCAACCAAAGCCCAACGGCAAACGGTCCGTGGTAGTTGGAAATTTGTTTGAGCCAATTCCAATATCTGGAAAACAGGTAGTCAGGCGAATTGAATATGGTTTGTAAAAACTTACCAACCTCACTCAGGGTGTCTTTAGAGACACCGCTCCCAATCAAATAGCCCAGCGGCATTGATATAATCGCTAAAACGGCTGTTACCAGAAATGTTATGATGAAAGTCATTAACATCCAGCGAACAGCATTATTATATTCTTCCCATTCCTCGCCTTGCTTTTCCATAGATTTTACTCTTTTGTGTTATTTGATACTTCGAATTAATTTTTTGAGTTTTTCAAATTTGTCATTATCAATGTGGCTTTCTGCCTCTTCCAGAGTTTTGGCAAAAAGTTTGATTTCTTTTGGTGTGCCGCGGTCAATGCGGGTGACGTTGACTTTCATTTCATCCCAGATTTCAAACATGTCTTCGGCGTTAATAATGTTGCCAAGCTGAATAATTACATAAGGTGTAATATTAAAATTCAAATCGGCTTCTTTAAGTTTTTCTTCTAAGGCTTGGCAAGATAAAGAAATTTTTCTGACCGGAGAAATGCGGTGGCTGCTTTCCGAAAACCAGAGCGGCTCCTCATCGTTAAATCTTTCTTCATCGGCTAACCAATCGCCCGGTTCTTTATCAATCAGGCAGACGCAAATTTGTTTATCGGCCACGCCGATAAAGTCAATTAAATTGTTGGCCAAAGTGGCACCGGTGATGATTTCGTAGCCTTTTTGTTTGATAATATCCATAATTGAGCCGCCGCGCTGAACGGAAGAAGTGTTCTCGTGGCGATTGTTATTGGCTTGCGGTTTGCGCCCTTCTTTAGAATTGCGATTGAAGTCCTTTTTGTCTTTGAAATCGCGAGTGTCTTTGCTGCGCTCTTTGGTGTTATCACGGCTGGTTGGTTTATCTTCTTTGGGAGAGGTTTCGGCCTTGCTTGGCGCGGCCGGGGTATCAAACGCGTCAAAGTTAAAGTCAAAATCATCACTTTCGCCATCATCAAACTGAAACAAAGAGTGGTCAAAACTCTTAGGCTCAGCTGGTTGGGGTGAGCTCAAAGCTGCCAGAGACGGGGTGGAAATTTTGGGCGCGGATTTGACAGGCTTGGTTACTTGATTGCTGAGAGTGGTTGGGCGCGGGAGGGCGTCTTCAATGCGGTCATCAATCGGGGCGCGAATGCTACGCGGTCTGATTTCCTTATAAGATTTTTTCTTCTTTAAGGGCTGTGTTCCTTTTTTGGTCGCAATTACTTTGACTTGTTTGTAAAATAATTTGCGGAACAGCTTTATCGGGTACATCACCAATTTTACCAATAATTTATCCCATTCAATCAGGCTCAAGGCTGCCCAGCCCGTTAACCAGAGGGGAATAAAGGTTAAAATGATGAGGATAAAGGCCCATTCTTTGGGAGCTTGAATCGTCCAGCCTTGGTACCAAAGGTTATATAAATGCTCCCAATGGCGTGAACGAAAAATATCAAAATGCCAGTTGGTGAGCATAATAACCCTTATCCCTTCCAGAAAAAATATACTCCAGAAGATGCCAACAAATATAATGCGGACTGTTATTAAAAAGGGTTTCAAAGGTTGTTTTCTCCCAATTATTTCTTATAAGTTTAGCGCTTATTGGTTAATTCTTTATTTAATTTTTTTGTTCAAATCTTTCTTTGAGCTTTTCTCTTAAGATATCTGAATTCTTTTCTTGCTGTTCCATGCCGCTTTTGATGTCTTTTAATTTTTCTTCAATGAGTTCTTCCGGATTTAGTTTTTTACCGGTTGTGCCCATATTTTTTAAGACAATGCGTGATGCGTTTTGACCGTATTTTTTGAGCATTCTTTTGTTATACCAATTGAGCGGGGCCAATAACATGGCAACTAAGTCGCGATGATAAAAATACCGCCAACCGGCCAACCAGAGCAAAATACTTAAAATAAGGGTGATAAACAGGAAATAGTCTTTGGCTTCTTTAATGCTGCCGCCTTGATTCCAATATGAGGAAATTATTCCCCAATCACTCAGAGATAAATAATTGAAATTCCAAAAACCAACCGTAACAAACAAGCTGACATATACAAATAGATATGTCCAGACCACGCCGACCAGAAGCCATTTGCCAAATTTCAGTATTTTTTTGAGCATGGTTATTTAGCGGCTCCTTGTTGCTGTTGAGCCATGCGGTAGGCATCCATATTAAATTGCGGGCGTACGCCTCTGAGCTGTTGGGCACGACGTTGTCCTTGCGTATCCATTACAAGAAGACCGCGCGGGTTAACGCGAGAACGAATCATCTCACTATAGCGGGCAGCATTGGCAACACGGTTATGCAGATTGGCCCGTCTGTCTTGATAATTATCGTTGCGAGCGGCTTGAATCATTTGACTATTGTTTAGTTTATTTAGTTTTTCGGTTAAGGATAGTTCTAAGTTGTTGGAAGCAACCAAATGCTGCAACATGGTTTGTGGCTCATAGTGTTGCGGTTTGGTGACTTCTTCTTGCGGAATACCAAGAGTTTCGTTAATGTCACGAAGTTTTGAGTTTTCTTTGCCTTTTTTGCCGGCTTCGTCAAATTTTTCTTTCTTGTATTGTTTGTCGGCAAATTTGTTGGCTTTTTCAACGTCATCTTTTAAATTTTGAATCAGCTTGGCCGGATTTTTGCCTTGTTTTTGCCATTCATCCATTTGGGCGGCAATCGCTAAGGCATTGCGCTTTTCCATTGCCTCAAACACATTAGCGGGAACGGAATTTTTGAAAGCATCTTGGTTGATACATATGCTTTCGGCCATTTGGGCACGCGCAAGTTGACCGGCAACAAAGTGGATGGTTTTGATGTTTTCGGCCAGATTTTCTATCATGGATTGTGCTTCGGTGCAAAATTGCTGCCGTTTGCTTTCCGGCAATTCTTGCATCAAGCGTTTGGTTAGGCCCGTGGCTTTGGAGGCATCAATATTGCCATTTTTAATGTCTTCTAAAACAGCTTTAAGCCCGTCTTTGCCTTTATCCATCGTGGCTTTTTGACCATCATAGAGTTTAACGGCTTTGTCATCAATATTATCACGGGTGGTGATGGTGTTATAAGCGACGTTTTTGCGCTTTTGTGCGCCCAGTTTAGCTTGAGTACAACGATTTTTGAAAGCTTCATAAGATTTATCAATTTGTTTGTAGGTTTTTTTGTAGAGCCAGTTCGCACCACCTAACAACCACTCATTATACATATATTGAATAATGTCTTGTTCTTTGAAGAGATCTTTGGGCTCATCATCTTTATCGCCAACCTTGGTGCCGTCTTCTGGGGTGATTTCGCCTTCGTCGCCTTCTTGTTCTTTGGCTAGTTGATCACGGCATTCTTCTTGCTGTTTACGTTCCTCAGGAGTTAAAATGCCGCGCTTTTCTTTAATGTTAAGATAGTTTAATTTTTGGGCAACGGTCATTCCTTGGAAGGTTTGCTCTTCTTTCTTGGGATTTTGAGATAAGGCAATGGTTTTTTGCGGCTCAGCGTTGTTTTGCGGCGTTGGTTGCGGTGTTTGCTGCGGCGTTGCTTGTTGTTTTTGCGGGGCGCCGGCTTCATTTACGCTTACGGTTCTTGGTGTATCTGCCATGTCTTTCACCTTATAAATCTTGTTTGTTAACTCTAGTGTAGCATTAAAAATGTTTTTTGTCTATATTTTTGTAAAATATTCCTATGCTTTTAAGTTTTTGATAAATTCTCCGATTTCTTTATTTACTCTTATGCCGTCTTGCGGGGTTACCTTAATCAGACCAAAGAAGCGCGGCTTGATTTTGTTGATTTCAATCGGCGAAAAAGTGGCCGGATTGGTGGTTAACATTTTATAGGCTCCGTCAGCGTCTTTGTTGGAGGTTTTGAAGAAGTTTTTGACCAATCTTTCGGCATCTATCGGAAATTCTTTTTTCTTGATGGCTTCGATGTATTTTTGGCTGCGTTCAACACGTGCTTGATGGGCTTCGTAAATTTCTTTTTCTATCTTGTGGCGCTCGGCTTTTAATTTGCGGGTTTCATATTGAATGTCGCAGCCTTCCATTTCGATTAAAATTTCCACGTAGGAGATGACGGCTAACTGTAAATTATCATCATTGGCTTGTTCGGCAAAATCGAGGAGCTCGTCATCGGTTCCGGACGGATTGAGCGAGGCTAAATCTTGCGGAAAAGCTTTAAGCATTATATCCCAACCTTGCATAATTTCTTTGGAAATGCGAATTCCTAAGCGTGGTTTGTAGTGCGGATAAAAATTTTCGGCGGTGAGAGATGGAGACACAGAGGTGAGGTTTTTATCTTCAGCAATGGCACGAATCGCAAAAAAGTAGTTTTGATAGGCCCGGTAAAGAGATTTTTCAGGATCTTCCAAAAGGTTGGAGTTTTCTTCATCGGTGTTACTAATGGGCAAGGCTTGGCTCTGTTCCGCGGCTTGTCCGCTTTTTACATTGTCCAAATTTTCCTGCGCATTTTCTTTTGAATCATCCAGTTCGGCACTGATAAATTCGTTTAACAGGCGTTCAAACTCATCATCGTCATCATTTTTTTGCGGTGCCGGTGCGGGTTGAGAGGCTTGTGGCGGTGTGTCTTCGGCCAACAAGGCCTTAATATCGGCTTCGGTTGATTCGGGTACAGCCATGGCCGGTGGAATTCTGTTGCCTTGAGCGACAGGGCGTTTGTGTTTTATCTTTTTTAGAACTTTTTGGGGTTGTTGATTGTTGTTCATAAAACTCTCCCTTAATTCAGTTTAATTTCTTGCGGCGTTGCGGCGTCTTCACGGATGATAATGAGCTTGTCGGATTGGCTGGCGCCTCTTATCAAAAGATAGATTGTGCCGTTTTCTACTCTGAAAGATGAGATTTCACTGCCTAAATCTTGGTGAAGGTTAATGTCGGTGGAGGCGAGGTCGTGCTTGTCGGAGGTCTTCTTATAGATGATTCCCAAAAGACTTATGGTGCCGATGACCAATAAAAAGGTTATGAAAAACACGATTGTTTTGATTAATTTAAGCTTATCCATCATCTTATCCTTGCATTTTAGCAGATTACTTGTATCTTAACAAATATTATATTCTCAAAAGTGTAAATTTTTTATTGCTAAATCCATGGAATTTGAGTCGAATATTTTTATAAGTCCTGAAGTTGATGATGCGGCCGTAGGTATGCGGGTGGATAAATTTTTGGCGCAAAATGTTACGGAAATGTCGCGCTCGCAAGTGCAACGGCTCATTGAGCAAGGAATGGTGAGTTGTGAAGACCACGTGATTGCGGATTGTGCCTATAAGGTGCGCAAAGGCGAAGAATATCAAGTGGAAATTCCCCCGCTTGAAGAAGCTAACCCTCTGCCCGAAGATATTGCTCTGGACATTGTGTATGAAGATGATGATTTGATTGTGGTGAATAAACCGGCGGGAATGACCGTACATCCGGCACCGGGGGCAAGTCACGGCACATTGGTTAACGCCTTGTTGTTTCATTGCAAAGATAAACTTTCGGGAATTGGCGGGGTAAAACGTCCGGGAATTGTGCACCGAATTGATAAAGATACCAGCGGTTTGTTGGTGGTGGCAAAAAATGATTTGGCGCATAGAGGATTGGCAGAACAGTTTGCCGAGCACTCCATTGAGCGAACCTATCACGCCGTGGTGTATGGCGTGCCTCAACCTTTGCAAGGACGAATTGAAGGAAATATCGGACGAAGTCGCTATGACCGCAAAAAAATGGCGATGGTTCAAATCGGCGGAAAACACGCCGTTACTAATTATAAGACACTAAGACTTTGCGGCAATACCGCCGCTTTGGTGCAGTGTAATCTGGAAACCGGTCGTACGCACCAAATTAGGGTACATTTATCGAGTATCGGGTGCAATTTGATTGGCGATAAGCTCTATGTGAAAAGCTCAAAGACTGCCATTAGCGGGGTGTCGCCAGATGTAAAGAATTTTATTTTGCACTTTCCGCGGCAAGCTCTGCATGCCAAAAGTTTGGGGTTTGTGCATCCTCGTAGCAAAAAGTTTATGCAATTTGATTCTTCTTATCCGGCGGATTTTGAAGAGTTGTTAGAAAAGTTGCAACTTGTCTAATTCTATTTTTAGGTTTATTTTTACTAAAACTAAAAGTTAGGTTGTGTACATCTTGAAATTCTAATATTGTTGCCTCTGTCAATTATTTGTGAGGGAGGCTATTATGAATAAAGACTTCACTCTGAAAGGACTTGACTTTTCGCCGGAAGTAAATCTGGCACGATATTTACAGAGTATTCGAAAATTTCCTATTCTTTCTCCGGAAAGTGAATATGCCTTGGCGGTTGAATATAAACACAGCCATGACCCCAAAATCGCTCAGCAACTGGTTGATTCCCATTTGCGGTTGGTGGTAAAAGTGGTGGCTAAGTACAGAGGATATGGTTTGCCGCTTAATGAAATGATTTCGGAGGGAAATATCGGCTTGCTTTATGCCGTGAATAAATTTGAGCCCGATAAGGGATTTCGCTTTTCAACTTATGCCTTGTGGTGGATTAAGGCTTCTATTCAAAAATATATCTTAAATTCGTGGTCGTTGGTAAAAATCGGAACAACGGCCGCTCAAAAAAAATTGTTCTTTAATTTACGCAAAATCAAAAATCAACTCAATTTGATGGATGACAGAGAGCTCTCACACAAAGTTTTGGGAGATATTGCCGATAGTTTGGATGTGAGCGTGCAAGAAGTGACGGATATGAATATGCGCTTGAAGGCTCATGACGGATCTTTGAATACGTTGATTGATTCTTCGGCTGAAAGCGGTAGTGAGTGGATTGACTTTATTTCCGATAAAAAGCCTAATCAGGAAGAAAAATTGGCCTACTGCGAAACTTTTTTGTATCGCAAACGCCTTTTTTTGCAAGCTCTCAGTTGCCTTAATCAAAGAGAAAAAGATATTCTTTTTAAACGTCGCTTGGCTGAAAAGGCAGTGACTCTGGATGATTTGAGTAAATTTTATGCCATTTCCAAGGAGCGGGTGCGGCAAATAGAATTGAACTCAATTAAAAAAATCCGAAAAGCTATTTGTGAATTATAAAAAAAATCCCCGTTAGGGGATTTTTTTTATGCTGTTTGGGAAGAGCCTGTGCCTTTGATGCCTTCGCCCCAATCTTCAGCTAGTTTGTCAAGCTGGCTATCAATTGTTTTTAGGCGCTTTTGTGCCATAACCTTGTATAGGTATATAAATAAATTCGGCACTTCCAAATAAACAATTAATCCTAATCCGGCCGAGCCCAGCATGATGATTAAATTGAAAATATCACTGAAAATAAAGAAGGCATCACGGATGGTAAAGTTGCTGATAACATGAAACAGATAAATAAATACTCCGGCTAAGTTAAAGCAACCAACCACAATGAGTTTGTTCGTGTTGTTTCTGTCGGTGACCATAATGGTAAAAGTCGGAAGCAAGCCGATGAGCAGTACCACCATGACCGGAAGCGTGGTCATAACTGCAATCAATAAGGCGATTGTGAGTAGAATTTTTTGAAATAAATTGAGCCGAAAACTCCGTACCCTTTGGGGCGGAAGTCTGCGTATGGGCTTGATTTGGTCTTGTTTGCTCATTTTAATATCCAAAAGAAAAGGTTAAGAACAAATGATGCAATCATGGTTAATACGGCTAAAATATTGGCAAAACGCATTGCAACTTCACGGGCCTCGTCGTCCCATTTGGCGGTATTGTTTTGTAAATTATTTTTTTCGCTTATCAATAAATTGGCTGTCTTTAAGGCATTGGCATAGTCAATACTGTCTTTTTGTTTAGCATCCTCATTTTCAAGAATTTCCGTAATTTCATACAGCCGACCGTTTTTATGAATTTTGAGAATTTCTCTTTCTAAGTATTTTTGGTATTTGATGTTGTGGTAACTTTTTATTGTTAACATGCAGGCACTGACCAGCCATTTGGCTAAGTTAGGCAATTGTGTCGGGCCGTATTTGTTTTGCATGTCGGTATATAAACGCAAAATTGCACTGGCCTGAAGTGCTTCACGCCCGGTGTTGAGGTCGGTTAAAATACCATCTATTTTTTTGCCCATTTTGCAACGTAAATAAGCCATAATGTTGCGATCATAAGGCATGGAGGTCACTTTGGTGCGCTCATATGTGTGGTCGAGCGCTCTTAGAATGCGTGGTGCACTATTGACAAATTCTTCACCGAGCAGGGGACTGATGCAAGGTAAATCTTCATCAAAGTCGTACATAATACGATCTAATCCGTATCCCATGTCACGACGGCTGATATAACTCTTGAATTCACCGCTATTGGTAGGAGCACGCACATTGGTTTGTTCTTGGTACCATAATTTAATTAAGTCGGAGTTAAAGAGATCATAGTAAATGCTTAAATTCTCTTTGTTTTTTATGGATAAGAAAATGGCTTTGGGCAGCCCTCCCGGAAAGAGCCAGAGGGTCTTGTATTTTAATGGTAAATGTGGTGCCAACATAATACAGAGTTTTGAGATTAAGAGCTCTCTGCTGGTCGTGTTTTCTGAGTTGGTATGAATTAATTTTTCAATTTGTGTGGTGAGTTTTTCGTCTTCCAACCCGTTCTTAATCCAATCGCTGATTTTCCCGGTTTTGAGCAAATCGTACCCTTCTTCCGGATTTTGGAGTAGAGCATAGGCAACTTCGGTAGTGTTATAGACTTTTTCTCCATTAATCGTCAGTGATTTTTTTGGTCGTTCACTGCTGGGTTGCGGCGCGTTGCTCGGTTTGCCTTCCAGCATGTTATAGGTTTGAGTATAGGTCCAACGCTCATCTTCATTGTCATTGAGCAAGCCTCTGAATATGGTTGCATAGTGAGCTGATATTTTATCATTGCCAAGCAATGCCAAATAGCTGCCTTTTTTTAATTTGAGACGTAATACTTCCTTGTCGGGGATATCATCAAAAAATGAATGTCCAAGGTATAGTTGAAGACTGACAACTCCTGCAGCATAGACGTCATCTTTATCCGAGCCATTGCCTCGTCCGTCTTTTTGTGCCATTAGGCTTTCAATTGGTTCAAAGGCCGGGGGTTGGTGATAGGCCGGAAATGAGGCTAAGCAATCTCCGATGACAATATGTTCTCTCGCTTCATCTTTGTAGTATATATTATCGGCACGGATGGCGCGATGTGTTATGCCGTAGCCTTTTAAGGTTTCGGTCGCCGAGAGCAGAGCCAGTAGCAGAGTTTTGAATTTGTCCGGTTGGTTTTTGAGCGCATAAGCTCCTTGAGAGTCAATTACTCGTCCTCCTTGCGGTACTTCATATATTAAGGCCATATTGCGAGATTTTTCTTGTGGATAACTGACAACGCCGTATTCAACCAATTTTAATATTGCAGAATGGTCAATCGATTTTAAATAGGGCAGCAGCGAACTGCGCGGAGAGGTGTAATTGTTGCAAATCAGGGCAAAAAATTCTTTTTTATCGTTGATTTTGTCTTCAACTTTGTAGGCTTTGGCGCCATTGCTGTCCAACCATGTCAAAGGGGTAGAAAAATCAATGGTATATCTTTCTTTGAGGATATATATATTATCTTTACCGTCGGATTGTAAATTTTCTATTACTTCCGGTTCTGCGACGGCTTGAGCTGGGCTCTCTTGTTCCTGTTCTGTATTTTCTTCAGTCATCAGGTTGTGCTTTCCTTTTATTCCTATTTTTTATTTTATATACTCATAAGGGTTAATAAAACACAAATATTTTTTGTTTTTTTGTAATAATGTCGCTAATATAGCTTATATTTTAGGTTTTTGTGAGAGTGTAGAGGCTTATGAACGCATTGGATACCACCAGTATTGATTTTTTGGAAGGGTTGGATGATGAAAAAACTCTTCCTTTGAGTGGCGAACAGATTGATTCGGAAGATTATGTATTTGGCTTGGATGATTTAGAAAATTTGGCACAGCCTCAATATGCTCAGCCCACACAAAATGTTAAACCCATATATACGCCTCAACCAGCGGTGCCAAATACAAATTCTTTGTTATTTGATAGTTTTTTGGATGAAACGGATGTGCGTTTGAGAGATGTAGTGGATAAAGTCTTTCGACGTTCAGATAGGTCATTTGTCATTATTCGGGATGATAAAATTGAATATGCCAATAATATGTTTTTAAAATTACTGGAATGTGCCAATATTGATGAAATTTTACACCAAAAATTCTTAAAGTTTGTGGCTAAAGAAGATTGGGATTTTTTAGCAAAAAATATTGGCGAAATGCTGACAAAAAATGAATCTATGGAAATTAATTTGGTGAGTGGGGCGCACAAAATCATTAAAGCTAAATTTGATGCCATGTATTTGTTTGATAAGCAGCATTTTACTTTTATTTTAATTGGTGAACGTATGGGAATGAAAACGGCCAGTGCGCTGAGTATGTATGATCAAGTCACAGGCTTGCCTAATTTTTATTTGTTTGAAGACAGAGTACAGGTTATTGTTAATTATGAACATTATAAAGATGTTCGCCAAAAGCGGAATATGGTTGCCGTAGCCAGTGTGGCTATTGATAATTTTGCAGCTCTGAAATCTATCGGTTTGCATGAGCTGGTGTTGAAAAAATTGGCGGAAAAATTAATGCTGACTTTGCGCAAGACATATACTGTCGGCAGTGGTTTGAAATATCATTTTTGGATTCTTTTACCCGATGTTATGGATGAAGAATCTTTGAAAGTGGAATTAAGTAAAATTCAGGCTCTTTTTCGGGAGCCGGTGGCCGATAATTTTACCACACACGAAATTTCGGCCTCTATCGGTGTTAGCATCTTTCCGGATCCGGCAACTTCTGCCAAAAAGCTGATTGAACAAGCTATTTTATCTTTGCAAAAAGCACAAAAAGAAGGCGGAAATCGGATGCAGATTTTTGGTCTTTAGTTAGGGCAATATATCAAAAAATCCTTGGCCGGCACGCAAAATTTGTTGCGTTTGCGGGGTATAAGTGCCATCGGGATTATGAGTGATGAGGCCTGACAAAATTTGTGTGGGAGCTTTTGAGTCTTTTTGAGCCATAATCATTACGCGTTTGGCTACTTGTCCCGGTTTGGAAAAAATCGGAATAATTTTGATGGCGCCGGCTTTGCCGTGCAAAACAGATAGTATTTCCGTAATTGCCTCGGCGCGGTTGATAAAATATAAATGTCCTTTGGGTGCGGTCATCTTGATGCAAAAACGGAGCCAATCCGAAAGGGTTAATCCTTGGTGATTGTGGGCCATGGCTTTACTGGGGTTGGGGGAGGGCATATCGTGCTCACTATAAGGCGGATTGCTGATAACATGCTGAAAACTGCAAGGTGTAATCTCACTCAGAGGTTGGCGAATATCTGCATGCATATAGCGCAGATAGTCCGAAAAATTGTTAGCTTGTGCGCTTTGATTGGATAGACTACATAACTCAGCTTGCGCCTCTAATCCCAAAATTTGCGGGCGAAGTGCTTGAAAACGTGCGGCAATGCATAAGGATATGGCCCCGGTACCGGAGCCGACATCTAATATTTTGTCGGTGCTTTTTATCTGAGATAGAAGGGATGACACCAGTACGGCATCGGTTGAGGCACGATAACCATCAAGGGGTTGAAAGATTTTTACCTTTCTATCCAAGAGGTAGTCATCGGTATGAGTGATGGTGTCAATCAATAGAGCCATTGCTATTCTTTATATGCAGCCCGTTGGATACGGTCATTGATGGCCAATCCCAGACCTTTTTTCGGGATAGGCGACATACAGATTCCCGTGTAACCCGGTTGACGGTCGGCAAAACGCAAAAAGGCAAAGAGGCGGCTTGCGGCTTCTTCTAAATTACCGGTTGGCGATAAATTGATATCGGAGGCCGAAACATCACCAAAACCAATGTAAAATTCACCTTCTTGACGAGATGCGGCATTGATTCTTAGCGGTTTGCTCGGAGCATAGTGTTTGAGAAGCTGCCCCGGAGCGCTTGGTTGATTGGGGTCGCCATGAGAAATGAGAACTTGCTCATTTAAGAAGTCTTCCAGCGCTTCTAAGGTGGTGCCGCCGGCACGGAGCATGACGACTTGTTTGCCGGTGACATCAATGATGGTGGATTCGACCCCGACGGCACATTGGCCGCCATCTAATATCATGTCAACCTTATCACCCAAACTTTCTTGAACATGGTAGGCGGTCGTCGGGCTGATAGATTTGAATTTGTTGGCAGAAGGTGCAACTATGGGCACGCCGCTTTCTTTGATGAGTTGCAAAGCAACCGGGTGAGACGGCATTCTGACCGCAATGTTAGGTAGTCCGGAACAGGCTAAATCTATTGAGGGATTAGAATCTTTTCTTTTGAGGATAAGCGTGAGCGGACCCGGCCAAAAATGACGCGCGATGTTCATGGCGCGGTCGTCGGTTTGGGCATATTCGGGCAAAAAATTAATATCGGCAATGTGTGAGATTAAGGGGTCAAACTTTGGGCGCTGTTTGGCCGAAAAAATTCTGGCAACAGCGTTGGAAAGGTAAACATTTGCCCCTAAGCCATAAACCGTTTCGGTCGGAAATGCAACCAGACCGCCGTTTTTGATGACATCGGCGGCTTTTGTGATGTTCTCTGCAGATATGTTATAAATATTACTCATGTTCTATCTTCAAAATATAATTTAATGCCGTTTCTAAGTCCTCATATTCTTCTAGCACTTCAAAATCGTCTTTGTCAATGATTTGATAGACGCGGTATTTGTGGTTATAGCCCAGCAAGTCAAATTCATCAAAGCCTAAAATGATGAGGTCTTGAGCCAAAGGGTGGGCAATTTGAAGATTAAACCGACAAATATCGTTGATTTGGGTATGCTCTGCAAAAATTCCCAACAGCCAGGCATCTTGATAATTTAATCCATTACAAAAATGAAGAAAATTGAGGTATTCGCTTGGAATAGGGGCAATGTGGCGTTGGGCTAAAATTTGTGCGGTTTGAGAGATTAACGGCTGAGTGGGCTGTTGTTCTTTGTCGGGGCGAAGCTGTTTTTTTATGCGCTGGAGGAGAGTGAGCATTTTTAGCGTCCTTGACGGCTGCCGGTGACAATAAAGAATCTCATCTCCGGACTTAAATCATCGTGTTGTCTTTGTTCTTCGTTTAAGTGCATCATCTTTTCGGTGTGTCGTTGATAACGCTTGGTGCGCTCATCTTGCGTATAATCATAGGAGAGCTGGTCTTGCGGGTCAAGACCGCCAAAAAAGACAAGATGCGGGTTTTGCGGGTAAATGCGGCCAATGTAGCGTTCCCAGTTATCAAACTTTTCGGTTTTATCCATGCCATGGAAAAAGCGAATATGGTAGGGATCATCAATCACGGCGCTTAGGTTCTTAAAATAGTTGGCTGCGGCTAGGTTCGGAATATATGTCGAATCCGGTTTTAGGGGCTTTTTATTGGTGTCCGTTAAGGTAGGAATATCTTCTTCAATGCTGTCTTGTACGGCTTTAATGTGATGTACGGCAATGATTATTTTTACGATGGCTCCATCGTTAAATTGCAAGACGGCATTGCCTTTTTCATACGTCATTTTAAGGTCTTGAGACAAGTCGGATGATAATTGTTGTTTGAAAGTTTCAATATTCTCCGGGCCAATTTTTTCATTTTCCAGATATTGCAGAAAATCAGCTTGATTTTGGGAGATGTATTGTAATCCCCAGTAAGAGACATCGCCTTTGTGTTGAGCGCTCTCCAGTTCTTGAGTGATATTCGCAATGTAGTTTTCAATATTTTTTGGTTCCCGGATAAAGGCAGAAAACTCTTTCGGTCGGTGTAAAATAAAGTTTTTTGAAATTTGCACAATATCTTTGTTGGCGGTATTGTTCATGAGTTTGGAAATGATATCCTGACTATAATTTTTTGCATCGGCGCTGTTGTAGAGGTCGTTGTTGAACAGAGGTTTGTTGTTTAATATAAATTTGTGGGCTATTGCCATCGTGTTTGAGGTAATGCCTTGCTGGGTCAGTTTTTTTAAGATGATGTCGGCTTCATTTTCTTTGGCTTGAATATGTTGCTGAACCAATGAATTCCGATAAATGTAGCCATTGCGCCGAATAAATTGTTCGACAAAATCGCGCATGAGGCTAACGCTCTCTTTGTTGGAAAATTTGTTTAGCTCTTGCGGATTGAGAAAATTTCCTTGGTTAAAAATGGCTTGAATTTCCGCCGAGGTTAAGGCAAGGCCTTTGCCTTGGCAGTATTCGCTGAAAATATCAAGACGCTCTTTGATGAAGGTTGAGACTTCTTTGAAATCGGTTTCAGAGAGGCCGTTTTCCATAATGTTTTTATGTTTTTTTTCGGCATCAATTTGGTGTTGGCGAACTCTGAAATTTGCGTACCAATAACGAAAGACGGTTTGATTGTTGCGAATAAATTGTTGCGCAAAATTTGTGATGTAAGACGGCATATTTTGCGTCTTTATAATGAAATTGGTAATATCGGTATATTGCTCATTTAGCTCTTGGATGGTTAGAATATTATTTTGTTTGAAAAATTCACTGTATTCTTTGCGGTGTTGCAAAATATATGCTTTTACGGATGCAAAATTGTCACGCGTAATACCTTCTTGTTGCAGTTGTCGGCTTAAACGTGAATCATCTTTACTGACAATGAAATTATATAAACTCTCTCTGACATAGGCAGGAACATGCGGGCGTTTAAGACTGTTGGTGGCAAATTTGATGTAGTTTTCATCACGGTTTTCGGAGAGTAAAAAGTGCTGAAATTTTTCTAGGTTTTGTTTGGCATATGCGGTCATTAAACTTTCCAGTTTGCCTCTGGGAGGTTTGTTTTTTATTTTTTCCTTCATCACCTCATAATCTCTCTCAGTGAGACCTTGTTGTAAGATGAAGTTTTTGAATCCATCGGCCGAAGATAAGACAAACATACGGATGTTTTCCGTTACGTATCGGGGCGTGCCGTTGTCGTTTAAGGCCTCAAACGTGGCATTGAGAAGGTAGCTGGTAATGTATTTTCTTTTGAGATAGTTTTGAAATTGCGGCTCATTCTCAATAAGAAAACTTTTCATTTCCTCGGTCAAAGGCGCATTTGGATTTTGAAGCCTTTCTAAAATTCCGCTGACGTGTTGCCCGTTATGCAGGGCTTGTTGCGTGAATGAGATGAAATTTTGTTTGTGATTATGCAAGTATTCGATAATGTAATCGTGCATATTGTCTTTTAAGTCAATATTGGCGGTTACACCTTTCCGTTGTGCCGATTTAATGAGGGCTTCGGCGTAACGTTCATCATAATGATGACGTTTGAAGTAATCTCTGAACCAATCAGCGTGTTTCCTAAACAAGTCTTTAATAAAGGCTTGGCGTGCCCCTAAGAAAATTCTGACACTTTCGCCTTCTTGGGTTTCGGGTCTTTGAAAATAGTTGTATAAAATGTCAGAATAGTCATAAACATTCAGGTAAGGCAAAATTTGCGGGTTGAGCCCTTGTTTGGCCATTTGAATGCGAACTTTGTTTTCAATGGTATGAAAGCGCGGAAAAGTGCGCATTAATCTCCAAGTCGGAGAGGTATTTAAATCGTAGTCTTGCGGGGTGTATTGGGGCTGCTCTGGCGAGGGTGCGCTGCGTTCCGGAGCAGAAGTATTGTTTGGAGAATTTTTGGCTTTCTTTTTGCCTTTACGGCTTAATTCTTCACCAAACACGGTTGAATTTTGGGTGTAAGCCTCACTTTTTTGATCGAGACGCGGTTTGTTGACCGTACCGTAGAAATCTATGCGGATTAAATGTTTTTCGGGGCGGCTTAAGGCGTAGTGTTTTTTTTCAATATAAAGCAATCCCCATTGCTTGAATTTTTGGATAAGAAGTTGTTTGTATTGGTCCTTGTTTTTATAGCGGAGTTCTTTGGGTTTGTCGCGGTCGCCGTTATAGTATTTATCCAACAAATACAGAAGCTCTTTTTCGGCACTTTGAGCGTCTTCCTTCTCTTGAGTGTGTTCAAGATGTTGGATAATCGGGGTCGGATTTTGTAGTTCTTGTTCGCTGATAACGGGGAGAGCCGGACGAATTTCGTCCATTATTTTTTCCGCAGAGGTTTGCGCTTCTTCCGATAGGTAGGCGGAAGTTGCTTTTAATGGATTATAGCGCTTTTTTTGAGAACTCATCCATTTCCCCTTAATTTCTTTTTGTCTAAAATATACACTATTTTTATAAAAAATCCAGCTCTAATTAGGGGTTTATTATCATTTTGTGATTATATTATGCTTATTCGCTACTTTGAGGAGGAAATTTTATGATAGAGTTTGCCTTTAGAGATGAAAATGTGAAAGAAAATTGTCCAAAAGTTGTAGTGCTAAGCGAGCATTGGCAACAAGATATTGAGCGACTCGGCAAGGAGTTTGCGCCAATATCTGATGTTTTGTGTCAAAATGAGGAATTTTTAGCGCCGCTTTTGAGCCGAAAACAGGCTGTCCAAATGGTGTGTAACGGGGAAGTCTTTGTGGTTTTGGTTATCAAAGATAAAAATTATAAAAAAATCGGGCAGCAAATTTATGGCAATATTGCGGATTTTCAAAAAGTGAGTTTGATTGCGGCGCCGCAATGCAAGTTGGAACTTGAGCGGTTGGCTCTGGCTTTGGAATATGCGGCTTATAGTTTTGATAAATATAAAACGACTAAAAAAAGTGAAGAATTTGCGCAATTAGAAACCATTTATTTGCCACAAGCAGAGCAACCGCAGAATTGGAAAGAAGTGGTGGCTTTGGCAAACGGAATACGCTATGCCCGAGATTTGGGGAATGAGCCGGCCAATGTCTTGACGCCTGAAGTTTTGGCGCTTGATATTAAACGTTTGGAATATTTGGATATTCGCGTTGATTTATTTGATATGGACTTTATTAAAAAAAATAAAATGGGTTTAATTGAGGCGGTGGCCAAAGGTTCGTCTAACAAATCTTATTTGGTGGTGATGCAATATGTCGGTAACCCGAAACAAAAGGCGTGGAATTTGGGTTTGGTCGGTAAAGGCGTGACCTATGACAGTGGCGGCATATCCTTGAAACTGGATAATCAACAAGTCGGGGAAAAGAAAGATATGTGCGGGGCGGCAGCCGTGATTGCGGCCATGAAAGTTGCGGCTTTGCAAAAATTGCCCATCAACTTGATTGCCGTCTTGCCGTTGATTGAAAATATGCCGGCCGGAAATGCTTATAAACCGGATGATGTTTTGACCTCAATGTCTTCAAAAACCGTAGAAATTGTGGATACAGATGCGGAAGGACGCTTGATTTTGGCTGATGCTTTGTGGTTTTTGCAAGAAAAATTCGGTGCAAAAAAAATTATAGATGTGGCAACCTTGACCGGTTCAACCGCTTATATATTTGCCGGATTTTATGCCGCCTTGCTGGGCAATGATGCGGCTCTTATGGCAAAAATTAAGAAAGCTGCCGATATTACCGGTGAAAAGGTTTGGGAGCTGCCACTAGATGAAGAAATTGCCAAACGGTTGAAGTCTGAAGTAGCGGATTTGAAACAATTAGGAAAAAAAGAGGCGGATTCGACACAAGCGGCTTGTTTTTTGCAAAACTTTATTAAAGACGGGACAGCTTGGGCCCATTTGGATATTGCCGGCTGTGAGGATGATGGTAAAGGAAAGGCAACCGGTTTTGGGGTCGCTTTATTAACAGAGGTGATTAATTTACTGATGGAGAAAAAGTAAATGAGAAAAGACGAAAGATTATATAAATTAGCGGAAAATGTGCTCAAGCATTCGGTTAAATTGAAAAAAGGCGAAAAAATTTATATTGAAGCCTTTGGAAACTCGGTGTTGGATTTGTTTGAAATCTTTATTCAAACCGCCACCAAAATGGGGGCTGTGCCTTTTTATTTTTATAATGACGAGCATTTGTTGAAAGCCGTTATTGCCAATGCCTCACCCACACAGATGGAAAGTTTTGGCGATGTGTATCGTCGGCAGATGGCGGAAAGTGATGTTTATATCGCCATCCGCGGGTTTGATGATATTTTTGCGTTAGCAGATGTTTCGGAAAAGCAGATGGCGCTTTATATGAAGTATTATTTTAATCCGGTTCATCGGGCAACTCGTATTCCGCATACCAGATGGTGCGTGATGCGTTATCCTAACCCGTCTATGGCCGCTTTGGCAAAAATGTCGTTACAATCGTTTGAAGATTTTTATTTTGATGCTTGCTTGGTGGATTATGCCAAAATGGGCAAGGCAATGGAGCCTTTGCAAAAATTGATGGCCAAGACCGACAGAGTAAAAATTATTGCTCCCGAGACGCATTTGGAATTTTCTATTAAAGGGATTCCGGCAGTGAAAAGTTGCGGAGAGTGCAATATTCCCGATGGTGAAGTTTATACGGCACCGGTGAAAGATTCAATTAACGGAGTTGTGCAATTTAATACCGATACGGTGTTTAACGGTGTCTTTTGTTCAAATATTCGCTTAGAATTTAAAGACGGAAAAATCATCAAAGCGACTTCTTTGACCAATAACGATAAATTACAAGAAATTTTAAATACTGATGCCGGTGCCAAATATATGGGCGAATTTGCTTTAGGGCTTAATCCGGGAATTACGCATCCGATTTTGGATATTTTGTTTGATGAAAAAATCGGTGGTTCTTTTCATATGGCAATCGGAAATTCATATGATGTGGCGCCAAACGGTAATACCTCGGCCGTACACTGGGATTTGATTCAAATGCAGGATAAGGCGCATGGCGGCGGTGAAATTTATTTTGACGACGTTCTTATCAGAAAAGACGGTGAATTTGTTGTTGATGAACTCAAAGCCTTAAATCCAAAAAATTTAAAATAAAAAAAGGAGAGAATATTCTCTCCTTTTTAGATGGCATTTTTGGCGTAAATCTTCATGTAGGGATTGTGAAATACTTTGGCAAAATACCAACCGGTTTTGGGATCAAAATCGACACGGTATTTGTCGTTAAAATGATAAAAAGTATCTCCTACTTCAAGAAAATCCCAGGAGGCTTGTTGTGGGTCAAAACCTCTGTGTATCAGCACATCTTCGAGAAAAGTCGGGCGTATGCTGGCAGAGTTGTCGGGTTTGGTGACAATCCAACTGGTAAAAGCCGGCGTGAGGTCAAAATTTGAAGTGTAGACATTAATCAAAGCAATTTCTTCAAACGGCTCACGCATAATGTTTAATAAGGCTTTTATGTCAGTTTCGTCTGCAAAAACAGCCAGTTCTCTGATACTTAGTCCCAAGATATCATCTTGACACAACAGATAATTATGCTGGTGGCGGTGGATGTAGTTGCCGCATACCTCTTGGTGGAAGAAGATTAACTCTCCCGTGATGGGGTGTTTTCTCTCAAAGGCCCAAAGTGGAATAAAAGCCCCTTTAGGTGTTTTTAAGAGCCAGAGTAAGTCTTTTTCCATGTGGTTGGTAAAGCCGACACCAAACAATAATTCTCCGGAGAGGAGTTGCTCATCAAAAAAGTTTTGGGCGTCTTGCCTGGTTGGGTACAAACATTCCGCACCTACCGGAATGGTTGTCTCTAAAAAGCTCATCTTTTTCATAAGACGTATATTTTTAAGTGAATAATTACTAAATTAATATCAATTTATTTTCAGCATAAATACAGTTTGGAAAAAGTGCAATAAAAAAAGGGAGGTCAAAACCTCCCTTGGGGTAAATTTTTGCAGATAATTACAAACTTTGACCTTCGTGTTGTTTGTAAAATCTGGTAATGGCATAGCCGCGGTAATCGCCAGAATCAATTTGGTTAGCAAGGTTGCGCACCTTAATTTGACGGGCAATTGCGCGGGATTCTTCTGTGGTATAGGTGCTGTAGAAGGCTTTGTGCTCTTTCATAATATCACGAATACCGCGACGATATTTTAAAGATTCATCGCTGTAAGCATAGAAAGTGCAAAACTTTTGGAAGACAAAAGCCATGCGGGCGTCTTTTTCTTCGGCAGACATGTCTTTGGTTTCGGCTTGACCGCGTTTTGAAAACTTGTAGGCTTCGGTGTGAATCATTGCTTTTTCCATAATGGCACGTTTGGCGGCACCATCATGGTCACGAAATTTTTTGCTGCTTTGTTCAGCTGTTCTTAAGTATTTTTGATTGGGTAAATTTTTGAAATATTCCAGATTATTAATGTCTTCAGCCGGAATATTTGATTGAGATTTTTGTTCTGTCATCTTTTTTTCCTAATTTTGTATATTTAATGTGTCTATTTTCATCTTTAAAGAAAATTTTTCACATAAAATTTAAATTAATCCACAAGAAATTTATGCTTATTGAGAATCTGGAAAAAATCTTGTCTTGATAACCGCTATTTATTTAAAATCTTTTGCCTGATTCAAAAATTGATATTTTATGAAATGAAATAAAATAATATGCCTTTATTGTTGTTATAAATTTAGTATAGCAGAAAAATAGGTGTCTGTAAATATCATTTGTCTAAATTTTGTCTTGATAAGTTGCTTTTTTTGTGGTAGGATTCTGGCTTAGTGATTAATTATGATGGGTATTATTAAAATTTTTTCAAAGTTTAACTTTGAGATGTTTTCTTGTACCTGTCTATTGTTTTACTTTTTAAATTCATTTTTTATGAAAAATCAAACAGTAAGATCTCTGTCAAACACAGAGGTGCAAGAAATTCTTGCAATTCAGAAATGGGGAACTTATAGCCAGGAGTACCCGTTGTGTTATGCATCTGCTCTTAACGGAGCACCGATGAAGGTACATTCTTTTTCTTTGAATAATGTACCTCAACTCGATTTATTGGTTGTTTTCGGTGGCTATCCCAGATTAGTAAAACATTTGGGAGAAGTATGGATGAAGTATGATAAACTTTATCCGGACAAAGAAGTGGAAATTGCCATGCTCGGTTATAAACCCAACAAAGGGCAGGATACGCCGGGGTCAGAAGCGCAGATTTATGCATCTTTACTGGAACAACTCGGTTTTGATTCCAAGAGGGTTCGTAAAAATCTGATAAAGACTTTTGCAACGGATACGGTGGGTAATGTGGCGGAATTGCGCCAGATTATCAAAAATTCGCCGGTGCTTTCAAAATTGGATTGTCCGCGAATCGGTATGGTGACACACGCCGGATATTCATTGACCGCGGCTCAGCAGTTTGGCTTGTTGATGCCGGAGGTGGAGTTTTATTTCTATGAAACGCCGCTGACGCTGTTGTGTGACCGTTCGTTTGATGTGGAATCAATTGTCAATGGTTATGCTGTTGATGTGATTGTTGGATGTGCATTGCGTACCATGATGAATTGGGGAAAGGAACGTCTTCCTTTGCCGGATGAAAAAGTTGCTCTTTTTCCGAAATTGGCATCAGAACCCAACCCTGAAGGGCTGCTGAAAACGGTGAAAAAATATTTCCTCAAAGGCTATACCTTCTATATGCCATATAGAGAAATGTGGGAAATGTTGGGACTTTCATCGGCAGAGGCTTTGCCTTTGGTTAATCAACGCAAAGTCGAAATTACCGGTATTAATGTTGATGGAAAGAAAGTCGGCGCCGGATGGAGCTCCAGCTCTGTGCCTGAATTGCAAAAGCAATTGAACCAAATGGTAGAATCTATTCTTGATGAATGGATGAAAACCGGAAAGTTGCCAGTATAAAAAATCTCGTTTGTTAAACTATAAAAATCTAAAAAAATGGAAACAATTTATGAATTTTTGCATGAATGGGCATATGTTTTGTTGCTCATCTGCATCGTCGTATTATTTATTTATGGTATTGGTCAAATAAGGGCCAGTAAGTCCAAACTCAAAGATGAGGACTTGTCTGTCAGTGACAAACCAGAGGACGATACGTCGGACGAAAAAACTGAAGAAGTGTTTGCAGAAGAAGTCATCAAGGTTGAAGAACCGGCTTTGATGCCGTCACGATGCTTCTATGAAAAGAAGTTGGCGTATTCGCAGACCGACATCGTGTTGCGGGAATTTCCCGACTTGTTGCCCAAAAGCGAAGAGCAAATGGATGCTTTGCGCAAAGAGTGGAAAACACTTGGCGGAAAGGCAAAAATGACATTGGAGGAAAAAGTCAGGTATGAAGCAATCGGTCATATCTTGACGGTCTTTGAACCAAGACGAAAATAATTGTTTCACTATTGGACTCCCTGGCTGATTGTGGCCGGGGAGTTCTATTTTTTGTTTATTTTTATATGAAAAAAATTTGTAAAGCCACTCACCAAAAACTATTGAAAAATATTGCACCGGAAGTTTGGCAAAGTCATTTTGGCAATAGTATGTTTGCCGTGGATATTTACCAAGACTGTTTGGGGCGCTTTTTTTATAGCAAGTTGATTACGTGGAAAAATATCGGTGAAGTGTTTGTTCCTTTGGTTAAAGTAGATGCGGCTTTAGGGGTGTTATCTTTCCAATCCGTTCAATTCTATACAAAAGAGGACAATATTATAGAACATATTCATTTTGCCGAAACGAACTATTCTTCGGATGAAATTCAAAAAATGGCTCCAGTGGATGATGTGGTTTACCGTGTTTTGGTGCCGTCTCCGAATGGTTTGGTGGATGTGTTGACGCCTAATCACAATGGGGTTTGGTGCAATGTTCATAAATGGCTCAATTTGAATCCTGAGCAAAAGGTGGATACGTTTCCGATTGTCGGCGGAAAAGTTGTGAAGAAACAACTCAAACATGGTGTTCGGCTGGGAAAGTTGTGCCTTTGTAAAGGATGCATTTATTATTAACATTAAAAACAGGTTGTCTCCTTGGGACAGCCTGTTTTTTTGTGCAAAAAAATACCCCGAATTGCTTCGGGGTATTTTTCATTTGCGAGAAGGACTATTCAGCACCTTCTTTAATTGCAAATTCAGCCATGTGTTCGTACAAAGACCGTTTTTCTTTAACGTTCTCCTGAGCCTTATTCAACAAGGTTTCATAACGTTCAGGATTCATCTTGTTAACGATTTGGAAGCGGGTCTCGTTGGACATATAGTCAGACAAAGGTTTGC
>CALXOP010000134.1 GCA_944390035.1 uncultured Alphaproteobacteria bacterium
GTTGGACTTGCGTAATCAAAAATAATGTTTTATTTAAGTGAATTGTTGCGGGCATAGTTCAATGGTAGAACGTGAGCTTCCCAAGCTTATGATGCGGGTTCGATTCCCGTTGCCCGCTCCAGTTTTGTCTTTCCGCCTTTATGGCGGTTTTTTTGTTTTTAAATAAGTGTTTATTTGGTCAGTCTTAAAAATTTGTTTTTTAGATTTTCATAATTGTTATTTTTCCTTTTTTATGATATTTTTTTAATTAGGAGATTGTGTTATGATTTTTAGAAAAACAGATTATACCCCAAGTGAGCCAAATACTAAGTTTGAATCTTTAATTAAAGATGTAAAGGCTTTTGCTCAAAAAATTGCTCCAAAAGATAAACCAAAAGATAAAAAAAAAAGGCAATAGATGACATTGAACAAAATCTATCTATAATTATCTGTGATAAAGATAGAACCTATAAATATATTTTTAATGGCAAACTCGAAGATGAAAAGTTAGGAGCACTTGCTCGTTGTTTCTGGACAGATGTTGATATGCAAGAAATGTCTAGTAAGCGAGGAATAGTTTTATTTGAGAATGCCAATGATGAAACAATTGCTCATGAGGCCCTTCATGCATTTTCTAGTGAAATTGGAAAAATCCCTGATGGCGGATTTTTTAGAACGGGAACTAGTTATATGGAAGTCAATACAGTTGTAAGAAGATGGGTTAAAATTATAGGTGATGATTTAAATGAGGCAACAACAGATGCTTTGGCTACCCGCTTTTGTGGAAAAATAGGTCCAACATCTCGTGCCGGATATGCATCACAAGTTCTGATGGCTGATTTGTTAATTGGTGAAAATATTGAGGAGAATTCCTTTATTCAAAATGCATATTTTGGTAAAGCAGAAACTTTTGCTGAGGACTTTGACAAGACAGTCAAAACATCAAATGTTAAATTTGCTGATTATTTGAATGGTTTTAGAGTTTTGGGGACGCCTGAAGATAATCAAAAATCCGATAAATTATTGCAAGCAGCTATAGAATATAATTTAAGAAAAGCAAATACGGAAAAAGATATCAATCAAGTATATGACTTTCAAAAAAAAGTTATTAATTATTACAAAGATGGAGGACCAAAAACAAATTTTATGGACGATGATGATTTTGTCAGAATGGAAAATTTATTGGCTTTTGCTGATAAAATGCAAAAACAATGTAAATCAAATCTGATTGCACAGAAGATGTTATCTCAACAAAATACGCATAAAGAGATATAAATTACAGATTGGTTTTGTGTTTTGAAAAGTTACTTCCAATTTTTTTAATGCATAGATAAGTTAGGTAACCAAATGTGTCTTTTTCGTGCGTTGGGTGAGGCTTGGTGATTTTTTATAAAAAACACAGAGGCTAAGCTCTGCGTTGTTGACCGAAGATTAATAATTAGGGTTAATTAACTCATGTCGCCTTTTATAAGGAAAATCCTTCAATAAGTGATGACTGTAAAATCTTCTTGAGTTTTTGTTTTTTTCTGGTTTTATTGAAGTCTAAACAATGAGGAATAGCATTATGAGAAAAGAGTTTTATGTGTTTCGACATGGTGAAACCGATTTGAACTTGCAAAAACGTTGGCAAGGTTCCGGTATGGATTATGATTTAAATGAAACAGGTGTTCGTCAAGCGCAAGGGCTGATTGAAAAGCTAAAAGATAAAAATTTGGAAATTATCTTTTCCTCGCCTTTGGTGCGGGCAAAACACACGGCGCAAGTGTTAGGCGATGCGCTTCATTTGCCGGTTGTGGTTAAAGATGATTTGCGGGAATGCTTTTATGGTGATGCCGAAGGACAGTTGATTGCTGATTTGCAACACTCTTGTCCTGAAATCGTCAATAACTGGAATAAGCCGCAATATATGAATATTGCTTTTGCCAACGGAGAACGTAAAGATGTGGCGCTAAACCGTGTATGGGCCGTGTTGGATGAATTGAAAAATTTATCCTATCAGAAAATGGGAATTGCAATCCATGGCGGAACTATGGCGGCAATGTTAAATCGACTTAATTTCTCTTTTGATAAAATTCCTAATTGTGCCGCGTTTCTTCTGGTGTGGAACGGCTCTTCTTGGCAGATGGAAGGAAATCTGTTTTAGCGATTAGTTATATGAGGGTTCGACGTGGATAACTACACGGCGGTTTTTGATGCGGTTTTGTGGAATTGGTTCACCAAACGGATCTTTGTTGGGGTATTTGGGCGAAACATCATATAACCCGGCAGTGCGTAATCTGACGCGGTCAATGCCTCTTTCTTCAAAAAAACGGGCAACGGCGCCGGCGCGTGCTGATGACAGTTCCCAATTTGACGGGTATTGTGCGCTGGAGAATTTTTCGTCACTGGTGTGTCCTTCAATGCTGAAGATAAATTTATTGTATCTTTCTGATTGGAGTGTGGCGGCAATGCGTTTGAGGGCAGGAATCATTTCTTTTTTGATGACGGCAGAGCCGTAGTCAAACAGAGTGTCCCCTTCAAATTCAAGGACAATGCCTTGTGTATCGGTGCCAAGAGCGACTTTATCTTCAACGTCCATGGATTGGATGTCATCGCTGAGCTCCACCATCATCATTTCTATCGGGCGGGGCTGGCTTTCTTGTTTGCCGACGCCTTCGTTTAAGCCGGCTTGAATTTGTTCAAATTTGGCAGCATCAGGTGTGGAAGCAGCCACCATCATGACAAAAAAGCACAACAATAGCGTTACCATGTCGCCATAGGTGGACATCCAATCTTCGTCTATTTTTTCGGCTTGCTTCTTTTTCATGGCGCTTCCTTAAACCTTATTGTGCCGAAGTGGTGTTCATATCTCGGTCAATTAAGAATTGCTCTTTGGTATCAACAAAGGAGTTGATTTTATCTTGAATATAGCGTGGGCTCTTGCGCTCAGCCAATAAAACCAAGCCTTCCATTTGCAGATTATTTTTAAATAAGGTAACATCGTTACGAGAATTGGCTTTGGTGGCTAAAGGAATAAAGATGATGCGCGCCAAAATAATACCATAAAACGTGGTGACCAATGCAACGGCCATACTCGGTCCAATGGCTGACGGGTCGCCGCCCATGCTGCCCAGCATGATGATTAGACCAATTAAGGTACCAAGCATACCAAATGCCGGCGCATCGCCGCCCAATTTCATCAAAACATCACTGGTGCGTTTGTTGCGCTCAGCCTGAGATTCCAACATATGTTCCAGAATTTGTTTGATTTCGGCTCCGGTGTACCCCGTAACGACCAAATCGGCGCCGTAAGCTAAAAAGGCATTGCTTTCGCGCAAATCATCGGTAATTTCATTTTCAAGACCTTGCAGACCATTTTTTTGAATGATGTAGGCCCAGCGAACAATGCGGCCAACTTCATCTTTGAGGGAATTTTCCGAATCTTTGTGCTTTTTGAAGGTGCTTAAACCAAGTTTAAGTCCGCTTAAGGCTGTCTTTGCTTCATAAGAAATAAAGGAAGCGGCAAAAGTTCCACCTACAACAATGATGATACTTGGAATATCAATAAACGCCATTGGACGATCCGTGGCGGCCAAAATTGATCCGATTACAACTGCACAACCTGCCAAAAAGGCTAAAAGGCTTCCAATAGACATTTGCTTAAATCCTTATAAATACTTGTTTATTATAAACTTAGCACAAATTCGTTAATAATTTGCAAAGTTTATTTTTTTGAGTTGGCCTTGACATAGGCTATGGCAGCGTGTTCTTCGCAGTAGGTTTGTCCGATTTTGACTTTGCGGCCGCAAAAATGGAAGTTTTCGTCTTTGGGATCGCCTATCGGCCAACGGCAAGTATGATTGTCTAAGTCGGTCAGCATGGTCTTGTGCTTGCCTTTTGGGTGTTCCACATGGACGGAATTGCGCATGGTTTCAATGCGGTCCAATTTTGGGGAAATCTCTTTAAATTCTTCTTTGAGCGGAATTTCTTGAGCTTCAATTTCTTCGGCAGGCACTTTAGCCGCAGGCTTCTTTTCGTCTTTGGTTGATGCCGGCTTGGTGTCTTTTGGGGCTTTGGTAGTGTTGGCCGAGGAGGGCTTTTCAGCCTTTGTCTCTTTGGTCTCCTTGGCTTTTGGGGCAGGAGAGGTTGTGTCTTCCTTCTTTTTTATGGGAGAGGGACGTGCCGTTAATTGCAAACGGTGTACTTTACCGATAATGGAATTTTTGGTCACGCCTAAGCGTTTGCCGATTTCACCCGTTGACAGGCCTTCATCCCACATCCTTTTTAAGTCTTCTATCATTTGCTCTGTCCATGCCATATCCTAATCTCCTCTCTTGAGCAATATTAAATTATTTTTGATATTAAGTCATTAATATTCACGAGTCTAGCAATATTCACAATTTATCACTTTTTTTTTGTTTTTTTATCGATTATATTGTTGTTAAATTAAAAAAAGGAGATTGCCGATGAAGAGAAATTTTGCCGTGCTCGGCGCTTTGAGCTTGTGTTTGTGGCCTTGGAATACTTGGGCCGAAGAGAGTGCTCGAGATGTGTCTGTGAGCATTTATAACGGAAATTTGGGCTTGGTCAGAGATGTACGCGAGTTTAGTCTCAATGCCGGCAAAAATTCTTTGGTCTTTGCAAACGTGGCGGAAAAAATGTTGCCGGAAACAGCTGTGTTGCAGGGCGATAATCTGGAAGTGATTGAACAAAATTATAATTATAATTTGCAAACGCCGATTAATATTGTTGATGCATCAATCGGCAAGACTGTGAAAACAGCCTTGTTTGATGAGACAACGGGCAAAACAATTTTTGATGAGGCTAAAATTATCGACAGTCGTTACGGACGGCCGATTTTGGCGTTTGATTACGGGATAGAAATTAATTTTCCCGGTCGTTTGATTTTTGATAAGCTGCCCGATGGTTTGGTGTCGGTTCCGACTTTGTCGTCCGAAGTACAGACTACGCAAGCAGGCAAGCATGCGGTCAGTCTTTCTTATTTGACCAAGGGTCTGTCGTGGAAAGTGGATTATAATGCCGAATTGTTGAGTGATAATAAACTCAATTTGCTTGGCTGGATTACGCTGAATAATGAATCGGGGACGGATTATAAAAATGCGACTTTGCAGTTTGTGGCCGGAGACGTTAATCAAGTCAGCGGTAACGGGGTGGCTCAACCCAGGGCTTTGATGTTGAGTGCCAGAGCTCAAAATGCCGATATGGCGGTTATGAGCAAAGCAACGGCGTTAAACCAAATTCCGCAAGAGGTGGGGGATTATTATCTCTATCGTTTGCCTTTTAAAACCGATGTTTTGAATAATCAGTCCAAACAACTGGCCTTGGTGGCAAAAAAAGATGTTGCATACCAAAAAGAGTATAAATTCGTTTCGCCGCTTTATTTGTGGAACGGTTTAACCGGCGGTAGTTTTGAAAAACAAACACCGGATGTGATTGTTAAATTGACTAATGACAAACAATCCGGTTTGGGCGAGGTGTTGCCGCAAGGAATTATTCGCTTCTATGATAAGGGGAACAATGAACCTTCAACCTTTGTGGGTGAAAATGTGTTTGCAAAATTGGCTGTGGGCGAGCAAGCACGTCTGAAACTTGGCCGCTCTTTTGATTTGACGGCAGAAGGAAAAGTACTTAACGTGCAAAAAGTTGCCCAAAATGTGGTGGAGGCACAAATTGAGGTGATTTTTCATAATGCGTCATCTCAAAACGAATCGGTGAATTTTGAGCAGAGTTTTGGCTCACTTTGGGAAATATCAAAAGAAAATCTTCAGCCCAAAACAAAATCTGCCGACAAAGCCGAGTGGATTATCTTGGTTCCGGCACAAGGGCAGGCAAAACTCTCTTATAAGGTTAGGTTGAGCAGTGTTAATAACCAGAACTAAAATATTTGTAGGTTTGGCTTTGTGCGGCGGAATATTGTTGGCGGCACAAAACGTGTGGTCTAAGGCAAACCCTAAAGCGGCGGATTTTGCCAAGTATTTTAAGGTGGATATGGCGATGCCGTTGCCCAAATACGCCGATTTGGAGCAAAAATATATTGTGGAAAGAAGACGGTATAATCGGCGCTATGACTACCATTGGGATATTGGTAATTTGTTTGATAATTTGTTTCGTTTAACCATAACCGATTATGGTTCGACGGAAAGGCGTATTCGTAACGAACATGAGCAAGATTTGCTCGATATGCTCGCTTTAATGCCTAAAGAATATTATCAATATATCGGGCCTTATTTGCATACGGTGCCAAATATGCCGGAAAAAGTGCTGAATATGCCGGGAATTAAAGAAACAAAAAATAAATTTCCGACGCGAATCGCACCTCAACTGGTCGGAATTGAAGATTTGGAATTTTTATCGCCTTATCTCTATTATCTTTTGATGCCGGAAATGTGGCCCGAAAACCGGACGCCGCAAGAAAAACCAATCATCAAAAAAGCATCTCCTAAGGTGGAATATGATGAAAAATTATATCAAAAAATAAGAGAATTGGTGCCGGAAGAAGAATTTGTTCCCGGTGCAAAACCCGAAGTGAAGGTCGGGGCAAGTGATTTGCGTACCATCAATCCCGATCGTAACAGCTTGTTGACCAGTGCCGATGTGAAAGCCTTTGCCAGAACTTTGCCGAAGGTTTATAAAATCGGTGAGAATATTCAGGTACAAGGACGAATTTATAATGCCGGAAATCTGCTTGATATTTGGGAGGTTGAAAATCATATCGGCCTGCCGATGAACGGGCTGAAAGATATTGTTAATCCGTGTCAGCGCTTGGTGCAAAAATTACGCTTGGCCGGTTTGGAAAATGAGCTGCGTATGGCTGTCGGCGGAGAAGGATTTTCGCCTGAGGGATGGGCCTATACCTGCGATAAAACCATTAAAGCCTATCGAATGGGGTTGATGAACAGTTCTACCTTGGCCAGTCTTAAAGCCTTTCAACGCGGCGCGTATGATGCTTATTTGCAAGATACGCTCAACGAACGACAACTCGATTTGCAACTTGCATCCATGCAGGCCATGATGGAAATGTATAAGGCGCCGATGAACGATATTTTGGAAGTGCGTAAAAACCGTCAGCTCCTGAAAAAAGAATTTGAGGCCGGAAAATATCGTATTTTGGGGCAAGTGCTGTCATTTTAGATGAATTTGAAAATTTTTTTGCATTTTGGTATTGCATTTGTGTTTTTTAGTCTGTATAAAGCTAAGAAAACTCTGTTTAATTTTTGAGGATGAGAGAAAATGGCTCGTGTAACTGTTGAAGACTGCGTCGATAAAATTCCTAACCGTTATGAACTTTTAATGGTTGCGGCTCAACGCGCAAAAGATATTGCTGCCGGTGCCCCGCTGACCGTGGCTCGTGATAACGATAAAAATACGGTTGTGGCTTTGCGTGAAATTGCCGATGAAACCGTTAGTATTGAAGAATTGCAAAAATCTTTGGTTATGGGACTTCAAAAATATGTTGAAGTTGAAGAACCTGAAGAAGAAGAAATGGAAATTATGGCCGCTGAAAAAGAATTGGCTGATTTGGATGACCAATTCTCCGGCGTTTTGCTCGATAATGAAATGGCCGACGGAATGCAAGTTCACGGAGAAGATGATGATAATTTGGATTTGGATGCCGCTGATGCCGATAGCGATGACTTATCGTTAGATGATGAAGACGGTATGGATGACAATTTTGACCTGGGTGATGGCTTAGGTGATAATTTGGATGATGAAGAATAATCATTAATCTCAACAAAATTAAAAGCGGAGCTTGAAAGGCTCCGTTTTTTTTGTGCGGAATAAGAGCTAAAGGCAGAAAATAAGGGGCTTTTAAAGCAAATATTAATTTTTGTGTTGTAGGTTTTAACATAAATGGTGTAGTATAAATTGAATTGCTACGGATAACTTCTTGTTTATGGGTAAAAATGTTAAGACAGTATGAATTAGTC
>CALXOP010000135.1 GCA_944390035.1 uncultured Alphaproteobacteria bacterium
TCAAAGATATTAAGTTTCCTATGGTTTTATCCGTTCCGCACAAAGGAAGCGTGTTTCCGGAAGAGTTTTTGGCGCATACCAAATATTCACCCGAAGAATTAAGGTGTAATGAGGACTCCTTTGTTGACGAGTTGGTCCTTCCCGCCTCTAATGCCGGAATCCCCATGGTGGCAATGAATATTTCCCGCGTGTTTGTTGACGTGAATCGTGATAAAATTGAACTTGACCCGACAATGTTTTACAATCATCCGCAAGCAGACACCAATGCCGGCGGAAGAAGATGCCGTGTCGGGCTGGGCGTTATTCACCGAATCACCGCCAAAAACCACAATATTTATGATGGATTGCTTAACTATGATGAAGTGCAAGAGCGCTTTAAGAACGTTTATGATGCCTACCACAAAAAGCTCCAACAACTCATTGATAAAGTTATAAAAAAATTTGGTTTTTGTATGGTTTTGGACTGCCACTCAATGCCCTCTGAAATTTGCTCTCTAATGCAAGATACCAATAAAATTGATTTTTGCTTAGGCACTTTGTTTGAGCAAAGCTGTCCGCCGGATATGCACGCAATATTCAAGGATTCCCTTAGCAAAAGCGGCTATAATGTGGCTGACAACTGCCCGTACTCCGGTGCTTTTATCACGTTTAACTACTGCCAACCCCGAAAAGGAATCTACACCATGCAGATGGAGATTAATCGAGGGCTTTATATGGATGAACGTGTGTATAAAAAAAATGACGCATTTTCAATGCTTAGTGAAAACATATCGCAGGCAATTCTGCGCTTAGGCAACTTTTTGCTGGATTTTAAAAAATAATTGTGTTATAACCCCTCTTGACTTCAGCGAAAGGAGAGCTTTGCTTTTCTGGTTTTTATCGCTGTTTTGAGTTATAAGCTGATGATTATACTTAATTTTTTTGAGAGTATGTCAAGGTTTGTATTTTGAATAACCAACCTCAAAACTTTTAGATTTTATCAGGCTTAACACAAACTGAAATTGGCATATTTGTTGCATAGGGATGTTTGTGGCCGTTTTGGGGGAACAGAGGGATGCGAAATTTCGTGTCAAAAATTTTAATGTTTTTTGTTATCTTGCTGATGTTGCTTCAGCCGGTACAGGTGAAAGCGGCTCAACGTTTTGTTGACGATACTTATGTTTGTATGCAAGCCACACAAAAATTTGAAAAACAATATAACATCAAAAAACACCTTCTTACCACTATTTCCAGCGTCGAAACCGGTCGTTGGAATGAAGAAGCTCAGCAATCTCTTGCTTGGCCTTGGACTATTAATGCTCAAGGTAAAGGACAATTTTTTAAGACAAAAGCTGAGGCCGTTCGCGCCATTAAAAAACTTCAGGCTCAAGGCGTAAAAAGCATTGACGTCGGCTGCATGCAAATTAATTTGTCTTATCACGGAAATGCGTTTGACAGCATTGAAGATGCTCTTGATCCGCAAAAAAATGTTGAATATGCCGCACAATATTTAACCAAACTCTATAATAATAATGACAAAGATTGGTTAAGAGCCGCTATGGCCTATCACTCAACAACTCCGCGGAAAGCTCAACGCTACAAAAAGAAAATCGTTTCGGCTTACGAGATGGTCAAATTGGCTCACCAAGAACGAGAAGATCGTTTGTTTGGCGAAAGAATTGAAGCTCAGAAAACGGCTTTGAACGAATCTCGTAAAAACACCAAAGCCGTTAGGACTGCCGCTGTTGAAGCGCGCAAAGCGCAACGAGAAATGGCACGTATTGACGCAAACGCATGGCGAGAAGCTAAATTAGCTGAGTATAGACGCAATAAAGTCATTGCCAGCAACTAAGCATCTTGCTAACTTGGCTTGGAAAGAGCCAACAAAATGATACTATCTAATCAAAAGGTCGGTTTATACTGGCAGCCGCTCGGAGGCAATAATATTGACCAAATCAGCGGGCACTGCTATCGATATACCGACCTTCACCAACTTAAAAACAATAAACTGGAGCCTACCACCATTATTGTGGACTTAGGCAAGTTTGATAATTTTCAAGCATTTAATATTAAAAATTCAGCGGCGGCCGTGCCGGATATTCGGCATTTATTGGGAAAGACTCCTGATTGCGCCAAGGCGATTTTTCTTACCCATTCACACCCAGACCATTTGAACGGCATTATCCATTATCTAAAGGCCGGATATACTTTGCCTAATCTTTATGCCGGCAAATATACTTTTATGATTTTGGAGGATTTGTATAATCTCTTTCAAATTCCTAAAACCCACCGTCCCGCACAAATTGAAATCAGACCCGGCGATAAAGTCAAAATCGGCTCAATGGAGATAGAAGTTATCAGCTCCAGTCATACCTGCTTTGATAGTTTCGGTTTTATCATTAAGTCAAAAAACGCGGTCGTTTATCATACCGGAGATATGAAGATTGACCAATCTACCTTCTTTCGTAAGCCAACCGATTTGAAACGAATTAAAGAGTTATCGGGCGAAATTAACTATATTGTTGCCGATTTTTACGGTATCTATGACGATGGCTTTGCCATTAAGGAAGTGACGACTTATAAAAAGCTCGTGCAAATTTTGAAAAAGCACAACAAACCCAAAATCTTTTTGCCGGTGTATCCGACACATCCCGAAATGTATATTATTGCTTTTTTGGCGGCGCTTAAACTCAAAAAAAATGTCGTCTTTTTTGGGAATCCCGATTTTTATGGCTATCTGAAACTTATTCAACAATACGGTATTGATTTTAACCAAATGGCTAAAGGGCGAATCAAGGTGATTTACACCCACGACCGAGAAGAAATTGCAACCTTGGATAACAATTATGTGGTGATTGGGACGTATAATCACGTTTCTAATGCCTTTGACGCGTCAAGGTATAACTGTTTTGGTATCATTACAGCCAAAACATTTTTTAACCCGCTCAAAGGGCAATTAAACGCCCATAACATTCAATTTATCAGCGTAGATGAGGTACCTGAGCTGCAAGGGTTTGGGCACGGCTTTTGGGGCGATATGGAATATTTGCATCTGCTTGTGCCTTGGGCAAAAATTTTTCCGACGCACACGCCGCAATTCGTGATTAATAACGTGCGAGAGTTGGCCGCCTTCAGCCATATGGATATTATTGCGCCGACACCGCAAAACAATCAAATTTGGCGACTGCAAAAGAATTCTTGCGAATTGGTCAGCTCTATGCCGGCTAAGTGGCTTATTGCGTTGGAAAACGGCGAAAATTATCATTTTACGGAAGTTTTTCAAAAAGCAACGTCCGGACTGGGATTTTTGAAACGCACAATCAGCAATCGGCGCTGTTTGCGGCGTTTTAAAATGTATTTGCATTTACGCAAAAATCCGCTCAAGCCTAAGTTTACGCACTAAAAAAAGGAGCTCTAAAAGCTCCTTTTGGTTGCTTAGTTTTGAATATACTTCTCTACAATTTGTAGAACCTTTTCATATTCTTTAATTTCGGTATCAATTCTATCCTCTTCCTTTAGTGTAAATGTATTGCACTTTCTGAGTGTAGAGATTTTGTTTTGCATTCCCTTGCGGAGATATTCCAATCGCCTCAAAGAATAGTGCTTTAATTCTTCTTCTATCTTCTCTGAGGAATAAGGAATTGTCACTTTTTGTTCAAACAAAGTCAATATCTTTTGACTTTTACTTTCTTCTTTTTTGGGCGAAGTGTGGTAGTCCCATAAGAAAAACGCAATAAGTACCAGCGCAACTAGCGCACAGTAGACATTCCAAATTGTCAATAATAGACAGACAATAAATATTGCCGCCCACAAAAAATACTTTTTCATCTCAAAAAGGTTTTAAGTTTAACAATAAAATATAATAATCACTCTTTGTGGGGCATCATAATCCAAAAATATTTTTTGTCCAGTATTTTATGCAGACAAATGCTCAAACAAAACCTTACACCCCAGAGCAATCAAAATAACGCCGGCAACAAACTCCATATATTTGGTGGAGAGATTTTTGAAAATTCTACATAAGGCATAACCGATAAACGCACAGCAAAAAGTGGTGATGCCAATTATTACGGAAGAAAACAGTA
>CALXOP010000136.1 GCA_944390035.1 uncultured Alphaproteobacteria bacterium
GCCATTTCTTTGGGCTCGAGGCGCTGTTTGGATAACGACTTGGCAATAATCTCACGAATTTGGGACTTGTCTTCCGATGTGTGCTCTAAGAGAGCGTGAATCTCTTGCTCAGGAATAAAACTTTTTAATCCTGAAACATCAATTTTCGGTAATTTCATAATGTTAAATAATTATAAGTTATACTAATAAAACGCTGGGAGATAACTTATAACTACTGACAAAAGAGTCAATACCTATTTCAAGTCAAAAGGCTCTAAAACGCGGTTGAGCACCCCTTTGAGGGCAGAAATACAAACCCCGTAATTGGTCACGGCAACATGGGCTTGTTCGCATTTGTTTATACGCGACAAAATCTCTTTACGGTTGTTCATACAGCCACCGCATTGGATGACCAATTTATATTCGCCTAAGTTGTTGGGGAAATCACAACCCGAAACATGGTCTATTTGCAAATCGGCACCGGTTTTCTTCCTCAGCCAATTCGGAATTTTTACCGTGCCGATGTCATCTTCTATGGCATGGTGCGTGCAAGATTCCGCAATCAGGACTTTGTCTTTATCTTGCAGAGAATTAATGACTTCTGCACCCTGTACCAATTTTTTCAAATCACCTTTGAAACGCGCAAACAAAATCGAAAAAGTGGTGCATTTGATGTCTGCCGGGGTTTGGGCAACCATTTGGTCCACAACTTGCGAATCGCAAATGACCAAGTCCGGTTTTTGTTTGAGGTTATTTAAGACGCTCAAATAGTCGTTTTCTTTGACAACTATGATTGAGGCATCGGCATCCAAGCAATCGCGTATGGCTTGAACTTGTGGCAAAATCAGGCGGCCTTTCGGGGCTTCATAGTCAATCGGCACAATCATGATTACGGTTTGATGTGCGCCAACCAAATCGCCCAACAGGCTGGGCGCATTAATCACATCATTAGGCAAAACCTTTAATAACTCATTTTTGAGAATCGTGAGAACTTTATCTCGGCTGGAAAGGTCTTTGGAATTGACGGCTATGCCATCGCCGTCGGTGGGCAAGATATCAGACTTATTAAAGATTTTTATTAAAGGAAGGTTGCGCTTTTGGGCTTCTTTAATGATTTCACTTTCTTCCGTACCGATATGGTTGCCTTCACAAATCAGCAAGACAACATCGGCCTTATCAAGTGCTTTTTTGGTTTTTTCAATGCGTTTTTCGCCGAGTAAACTTTCATCCCCAAGGCCTGCGGTATCAAGCCAAACAACCGGGCCTATGGGCAACAGTTCTTGTGTCTTTTCAACTACGTCGGTGGTAGTGCCGGCAATGTTAGATGTAATAGAGGTTTGTTGGCCGGTAACCAGATTCAAAAAGCTGGATTTGCCGGCATTGACTCTGCCCAAAACGGCAATATGAATACGTAATCCTTTAGGGGTGGATTGAACTGGTTGCATAATCTTATCCTTTATAATGACTTAGGTGTTTAATGACATAATTGGCGATTGTTAAGCCAAATATGGCGGTAATGGTCGGAAGTGAGCCCAAAATTTTGTTTTGGCCTCTTTCTTGCGGCATTAAGATTGCCGAAGGCGGTAAATCAACGGTTTCATCCGAATAAACGCAGTGAACCTCTTTTAAGTCTATGCCTTTTTGCTTTAACTTTTGACGCAAGGCACGTGCCAAAGAGCAATTTTTTGTTTGATTTAAGCGTGCGGTCTTAATGCAAGACGGGTCAGTTTTTAGCGCTGCCCCCATGGAAGAGATAAACTCAATATGATGCGTGGTCAAATAGGCAATTAGACCGGCTTTTGAGGCAAGAGAGTCTATGGCGTCGACCACAAAATCAGGCTTCAAGGCCATAAGCTCGGGCAAGTTATTTTCATCGACATACATATCTTTGATGATAACCTGACAATTAGGGTTTATCTCTTTGACCCGGGCGGCGGCAACGGAAGTCTTTTTTTGCCCGATGGTGGAGCTCAGGGCTAAAATCTGGCGATTGACATTGGTCTCATCAAAGCTGTCAAAATCAACCAAGATGAGTTTGCCCACTCCCGAACGGGCAATTGCCTCAAGCGCATAGCCGCCAACGGCACCAAGACCAATTATCATGACGGTTGAATTTTGGAGAGCGAAAATTCCTTTGCTGCCAAGCAAGAGTTCGGTACGCATCAGGCGTGGATTAGACATGGATAAACTCCTTTGCATTGTGATAAACGCGCATGGCAAAATCTTCTAAATTTTCATGGCGCAGGGTAGCAATTTCGGCAGCCAAAGTGGGAAGATAGGCCGGCGTGACCTCGGTATTTTTATCCGGGCCTTGGTAAGGGCCATCGGTTTCAAGCAAAATTTTATCTAAAGGCACCAGATTGACCAATTCTTCCTTATCGGCATTGCGCAAGATTGAGGCACAAAAAGAAACATAGCCTCCGTGAGAGATAATTTTTTTTAAGACCTCACGTTTGCCGTTATAAGAGTGAAATACAAACTTAGGCGGCAGCATATCCCAATAATTTTCCAGCCAATCCTGGGCTTTGACAGCGTGAATAATCAGTGGGCGGTTAAGCTCGTGGGCCAACATAATCTGCCCGTAAAACACCGAATTTTGCGGTTCATCATCAGGATTTTTTATTCTATCTAACCCACACTCGCCAATAAGGGCTTGCGGAAAGCGGGTTAAAAACTCACGCAACCTTTGCTGCCAATCGGGCTTGGCTTGTCTCACATACCATGGGTGCAGGCCAAATGCCGGAACAACGCTTGAGCTATAGGTTCTGGCAAAATGGGCAACTTTGTCCCAATCTTCCATAAGACTTGAGACGCAGACAACCTTCTCTACCCCTTGGCTGGAGGCGGAATTGAGAATATCCGTTGCAAATCCGGTCTTATAGTCTTGCAAATGAAGATGAGTGTCGATAAACTGCATGTAAATTTCCTTAAAAATTATATAGGATAATATGAAGATATGAGTATTTTGACAAGACCAATTTTAGAAATAAACCTTGATAATTTATTGGATAATTACCTTACTTTGAAGAAAATTTCCGGCAAAGCCATTGCCGCCGCCGTGGTGAAAGATGACGCCTATGGCTTGGGGGCCAAAAAGATTGCCAAATTGCTCTATGATAAAGCAAAATGTCGGCATTTTTTTGTGGCACACGGGGTTGAGGGCAAAGAAGTGCGTGAAGCGGCACCGGATGCCTTTATTTATGTATTGCAAGGAATCGGCGAAGATTCTTTAGCCGAATTTAATGAGGCGCAACTTATTCCGGTTATCAGCTCCAAAGAACAGCTTGCTTTTTGGAAGGAACACAGAATTGCCGGAATTAAGCCGATTGTGAATATCGAGACCGGATTAAACCGTTTGGGGTTTAGAGAATATGAACTTTCGGAACTAGAAGAGAGCGATAGAAAAGAATTCTCTTTTGTGATGTCGCACCTGGCCTGCGGCGATGCCAAAGAGCACTTTATGAACCAACACCAGCTCGATATGTTTAACTTCTTGCGTGATACCTATTTTCCCAAACTGCCGGCCAGCTTATCGGCCTCGGACGGAACTTTTTTGGGTGAAGATTATTTGTTTGATATGGTGCGTTTGGGTGCCGCCATGTATGGTATTAACACCGCGCCTTATCGTGAAAATCAGATGAAAAATGTGGTTACCGTTAAAGCGCCGGTTTTGCAAATTGCCGATTTGCCCAAGGGAGAGTTTGTCGGCTATTCGGCAACTTATCGTGCGACATCAAACCGCAAAATCGCCATTGTTTCAATCGGCTATGGCGACGGAGTGCCCCGCTCACTCTCCAATGTCGGCAAAATCTTCTTTAACTTGTGCGATAAACTCCATGAGGCACGCATTTTAGGGCGTCTCTCGATGGATAATATTATTTGCGATGTGACTGATATTCAAAACCTGCAAGTCGGGGATATGGCGCATATTGTCTCAGATTTCTATACACTTGATGATATGGGACGAGACGCCGGCACAATCAGCTATGAAATTATCTCGCGCTTGGGCAAAAATCAAAGATTTATCCGCAAATATAAAGGCGGTGAAGAAGAATAGAAAAAAAATCCCCGATTGCTCGGGGATTTTTTTTGTGATTGATTACAAATCAAAGGTATTAATCCTTCTATTTTTCAAGGCTTGGCTTAGGCTTTCCGAACCTTTACCAGAAGTCGGTACCTCGCCTTGAGGCGTTTTGGGTTGAGCATGACTTTGTTCGGTATCAACACGGACAATGTTACCTTCACCATCAGCACCCAATTCTCTTGTTCCTATTCTTACGGCCTCCCCATTGATATTATTGTTCAGCGGCGTATTACCACCTACACCTTTTAAATGAGGTTGCTCAAGCGGAGTCTCTGTTTCCGGTTGGGTCAGATTTTCCACTTCAGTCGGAGTCTGGGTCGGAGTATCCGGCGTCGGGGCTACCGGTTGTTGGTCCGGATTTATGTTTTCCTGCGGCGTCGGAATTTTTGTTTCTATTGGTTGTTCCGGAGCCGGTGTCGGTTCTGTTGTTACCGTACGACCACCATGCAAGATGGTTTTCTCACAGTCGACCTCAATTGAACGTGTATAAATATTCGGATCAACATAGCCATAGTTCGGATCTTTCGGGAAACCTACACCATAAGGTGCATTACAGCTATCCGTAAATTTAGATGCAAGGTTGTCAAAGTAGCCGGTAGAAGAAATTTTGCTGACTTCATCGCAATCTAACAAAATCTTTAAGCCGGTATCATCTCCATAGTACAACAATTGAACACGTGCGAGGTTGACGGCCATCTCTGGGGTCATACCTTTCGGTAATTCAACAATATCATCTTTAACGTTGGCAACCATGATGTCGGCTTTGTCAACGATTTTCAGGTTGCGTACATAAACAGCTTGTTCGCGAGCGCCAACCGTATATTCATGCGTTGCGCCATCTGCCACGGTTGCTTGTTCAGCTTGAACAGCCGTGCCATGGTCTGCCGGAGCGTCAACCGAAGTATCAACCGCAGAATTATCCGGCATATTTTCTTGCCACGGGAAGGGTTTTACGGCAACGCTATCGCCAGCTTCAACCGGAGCTTGGCTTTGGGTCTCGGTATGAGCCGGGGTTGCGGAATGATCAGCTGAAGCGCCATCATGTGCGCCGGCCAAAGCATGAGCCAATTCATAACCAACACCATACATGGCAATGGAACCGATTGAACGTTTAATGGCTTTGCTCATATCAGGCGTTCCCCAGGCTTGGGCAATGTCAGTTGTACAACGGGCTGCAACCGTACTAAATGCAATGGCTGCTTTAGCTTGAACTAACGGGGCAACACTGGCCTGAACCATCGTTGTTCCGTGCGTTATGGCTTGGGCGGCGGCAACACCTGCAACAGCAAAGGAAGCAACAGATGATGCCATATAAAGACCTGCAAACATGGCGTCTTTTTTGTGTTTGCCTAAATATTTCCAAAAACTCTTCATTTCCGGATTGTTTTTCTTTTCTTCTCTATAGGCTTTATATAACGGGTGAACACGACGATAGTATGTCCATGCACCATAGGCGGCCATACCAAGCGGACCACCGGCAGCACCAACAAAGGCCATACCAACGTCGGCCAAAGCTCCCTGCTCTTGCAAAATTTGAGCATAAGTACGCGCCTTAACATAAGTGTCTTTTAACTTTTGGGTCAAGTTTGCATTGGCTTGCTCAACTTTGTTTTTGAATCTTTGAGCCAAATTCAAACTCTTGAATTTGCTGACCAAATTATCGGCAAATTTGTTCAATGTTACAACTTGCGTTGCCAAAATAGCTGATGCGCTGGCTGTGGTAACCGTTTGCTTTTGCCCATCCAACATCGCATTCATTGATTTTTGAAATGTTTCGGGCGAATTATTGGAGTTTGATACCAAATTGGTCATCATGATACCATAGATGCTCATATCAATGTTATCACGCAGACGGTTGTTATAAACTTCTTGGCTCAACGGTTCGGCTGAAGAGGTTAAATCAGCCGCAGTTTTTAACTTGGCAATTTCAATAATATTGGCGCTGACATCAACTTGTTTGCCTTGTGCGTCAACAACAACCATATTATTTAAATAAGCACGGCTGGTGGCAAATTCTTTATTTGCGTCATCCAACGGATTAACTTGGCTGAAAGATTCCAGCTGCGTCAAATTACGCGATACGGTTTGTTCGTCGGCCGTAATGCCGGAAGCTGCACCGCCGTTCATTTGAGCTTGTGCACGTTCATCCTCGTCTAAAATCTTTTTCAAACGAGTGCCGGCTTGGTGCATCAATTTGTTAAATTGAACTTTATATTCTTCATTGCCTTTCAGAGCTGAATAAATTTCTACCAGCTCATTATCACTGACATTGTGCAATCCTGTCTGCACTTTTGCGGCGGCAATTTTAGCTTCCATTGTTCATCTCTCCTTAAAATTTTCTTTAATTATGCGTAATTTACCACACTTTTATCGAAAAAGCAACAGTAATTTTGTCAAATTAGGCAATTTTTTATAATTATTTGTTAGAAAGAACAGCTCCTGTGCTCAGGAGCTGTTCTCGCAAAGGGTTTTAGGCCATTCCGTTACCTTGCTTGTGAGAATAGATTTGAGCATTGGTAACTGTTCTGGACGCTTGAGGGGTGGCTTGAGCAACCTCTTCTTTGGTTTCGGCATAAGCTCCGATTTTTAAGCGTTGTTTGGCTCCATCTAAGCGGGCTTGTGTTTCGTTTTGCGGGTGCGAGGATTCGACGGCAATTTTTTCGTTCAAATCCTGCAGGCGGCTGCCCTCATAACTCTCATATCCGGCAACATGTTGGTTAACCGCATTGCCGGCTGTTCCTTCATGATGTGAGTGTAAATCATGCAAGATTTCTTTTCGAGCCGATATTTCTTGTTCAGCGGCAGAGATTCGGCCTTTTAATTGTCCTTCCAAGGCATCATATTGCGTCAAATTATTATGATGCAAAATTAGTTCTTGTGCCTCCGGCGACAGGTTTGACACATCTTGCGGTAAATTGTTCGGATCAAGCCCTAATTTGACCAAATCTTTGTTAATGCCTTTGAGTGAGCCATGTTCTTGCTCATAGGCATTGTGTTGCAAACCCAATTTTTCGAGCTGCTCTTGGTGGGTATGCGCCGTGTCGTTCAGGCCTCTGATTTCTTGCTTTAAGACGGCTTCGGTCTTATCAACATCGGCTTTTGCCATATCCATGGCCGCTTGTTCAAATTTGGCTTGGGCCTCCGGACTATTGGGATTGTTTTTCAAATCATTTAAGGCGGCTTTGTATTCGCTATATGCCTTTTCGGCGTCGGCCTTGGCTCCGGCAACCCTATGACTGTCATTATCAGATACTTGGTTGCTGAACGTATGTTCGGCATTTTCAAATTGTTGATGGCGCGTACTTAAAAACTTATCGGCCTCGGCAAAATTGCCCTGCTCTTTTAATTCCATATAGTGATTAAAGTCTTTTAGAGCGGCGGCATTGGCTACGGTTGCATCCTCAGCTCCAATATTATGTCCGCGACGCAGTTCTTCAAACAAGGCGCGTTCATTGTCGGTTTGCGGCAAGTGGTCTTGCGCTATCGGGTCAATATGCGTCGGCATTTCACTGGGTTTAGCCATAGATGATAAATCCGGTCTTTGCGGGCTGGGCATTTCGGGCCCCTTATCTTGCGGTACACTCCCGCGTGGGGTGCCGTGGTGAGGTGTATCATGTTGCGGGGTATTATCAACCGGTTGGTGATGTGTGGGCTCAGGGGCAAAACCATGGTGCGGTTCGGCCGGATGATAAGGTTCGGGACCAATCGGATGGTCATGACGAATAATCTCGGGCTTAAAATCGTCTCCATCTACCGGTGAGTCATGCGGCAAAGGAGAATCCGGATTGTTGGCTTTCATAAAACCGGTAAAGCCCAAACTTACCATACTACCAACGAAGACACCTCCTAAGGTTTTCCAAGCATTTTTACGGAGTTGTTTTTTCTTCTCGGGGTCTTTTTCTCTAAATGAGGCAATAAAATCAATGGCACTTGAAGAAACGCCACCGCTCAAAGAAACACCTAAACGAGCAACGCGCTGGCCATCGTTAAAAGTATTGGCTACCTGATGACCAAAGTTTTTACCCCAAGCACTCATGCGCTCATTCCAGGGTTGGTCTTTGACTGCATCCGGGCTTGAAAAAGCATTGCTGACCGTATCTTTTACCATATTCCAAGTGTTGTCTAAACCATTTTGATAGACTTGTCCGCCCAGACCAAAGTCAGTGACAGAAAATCCATCCATGCCAACAAAGGCAACCGACATCACAGAACCTGTTACACTGGCGGCCAAACCGATTGCTTCTTTCGGATTTTTACGCAAATAGCCAAACCAGCTCTTGTACTGGCCATCGGTATTGGCTTCTTTATAGTGTTGATAGCTTTGTTTGATTGCTTTGCCTGTCTTATATGCAGAGTAGGCTGCCAAACCAACACCACCTGATACCAAACCGATGGCGGAACTGATGGCTAAATTCTTCAAAAAGGTATAAGATTTCGGATATTTCTTAGCAAGCTTCTTATCAAACTCTTTAATCTTGCTCCACAAAGATTTGTGTCCGGTCTTTTGACCAATACGCTTGCTGACACCTTCCAGTGTGGAGGTTCTGCTAGCCAAGGTTGACAAGGCAACATGATTGCTTACCTTAAAGCTCATATTCTCTGTTTGAATAGCTTTGGCAATAAATTCTTGGGCTTGTTGTTGAAATTCTTCGGGCTTTTTACCTTCTCCACCTTCTTTGGCGGCATTTTCGGCCATTTGCGCCGCAATCATGCTCACCATTCCCATTTGCATGTGAGAGGCCCAAACTTGCGCTAAAAGCTGTTTTTGTTGCTCCGGATTTAACTTGCCAAAGTCAGGATTCATACTCAACTCCAGCACGGCTTCATTGTAGGCTAACTCGGCCATATCTTGTTTGTATTGGTTTTTATCCAGCTTATCGACACGTTTGTCGGAGTTGTCTATCTCTAACTTATCATAAAATTTATCAACAATACCAAAACCGGCATATAAATATTCACCTTGCTCATTTTTGGCAAAGGGGTCCATATCTTTTCCGGCAACATCAAGAGCTTGTTGATTGGCAGCCAGAATTTGGGCTTGTTGCGGTGAAAGATTGGTCAGGCCGTGTTCTTCATCAAATTGTTTATAAAACTTATTTAAGCTCTCGCCGATTTTGGCGTTACGGTCCTTCTTTTCTTGAGAATTATTGTTTGCTTGAATATCATTGCTGATTTTTAGCCATTCGGATATTTCGGGTGCCGCATCCATTGTCCAGGGTTGATTGGGATCAAGTTTGGACATTAGTTGTTCGGCAAAGTCAGCCATTTTTAATTTGGCTTGCAGAGCTTCGGGTTTGGTGGCTTGGGCGATTTTGTCATCAAGTTGACCCAATACACTCCATACTGTGGTAATTTCTTCATAGCTGAGCTTGCTTAAATCTCCTTTGGATAAGTCAATGGCTTCCTTATATTGCTCAGGGGTTATGCCTTGCGAAGATGAATTTTCGCCTGCGGCACGCAACTCTGCCAAATATCTGTCAAAACCTTCCGGCGTAAAGGTAACATTAGCTTGAGAATTTCTCTCTATTAAGGCTTGACGGAGCTCTGGCGTCAAATCGGTTTTGGTTTCAAGCCATTGTTCAAAGGTTTGCGGCGTGTTGCTTGTATTATCGACCATCTTCTTACTCCCGAATAGAAATGCTTCTATTCTTAATTTAGCATAATCTCAAATTCTTTTCAATATATTTTGTCAAAATTTGCCAAAATGTAGCAAATTTTTAACATTTTGCTTAATTTAACAGAGAATAGTTAAATTTTATTTATTTTTAAGCCTTTAAAATGCAAAAAGGTGTCAAAGAGACACCTTTTTTGTGAAAAGATTAATTCATATCATTACTTTTCGCACTTTTCTCGGCGCATTTACGGCCTCCATAAAGGTCTGCAAATGATAACGCTCAAGACTTTCATGGGTATAGGGCACCTCTAGTGCGTTATATCCTCTATCTGTGAGCGTGTATTCGCCATTTTTTTCTTTGTACAAATCGTACTGAAACATAAAATCACGATGCTCTTGCGGCACAATTTTGCTAAAGTTCTCTGGGCTGAGATTCTTATCTTTTATCATTTTAAGGAAGCCTTTGATTTCTTTGATAAAATCGCTTTCCTGACAACTTAAATGAAAAAAGAAGTCTTGCGGCAGGCAATAGCGCAAATTAAGGCTATCACAAAGCTTGTCCATTAAATCTCGCTTGAGATAATTGTTTTTGTCGGCGTATTCCTTTTGGAACTTTTCAACCAAACAAGTTTGTCGCAGACTATAGAAGCGCTGTTTCTGATTTTTCCAAAAAAGCAAACGCAACAGGCACTCCGGCTTGTCGGCAAAATAATCCACATAGTTTTCTATCAGCTCATTTGCATGACAGATTGTGAAAAAATATTGACGAACGTGCTCCTCAAATTTGGTTTTGAGAGTTGTGAGCAACAACTCAATGTCTTGACGGTCAAGCAATTCATTGCTTGGCGAAAATCTTTCCTCTTTCATAATTATAAATTTTTTAAAGGTTAATAAAATAATAAATATTTGCCCGTTATGTTAATTCAAAATTTATTTTTGTCCAGTATTTTTTGCAAAATTAAAGCCCCGCCTTTAACGGGGCTTTGGTTATTTTATGCGCGTTGCTGAAAGTCTTGTATGACGCTGGTACGCGTATTAGGATTAAGTTCTACGGTTTTTACGGGTTTTGGCTTAGCACGCAAACGTCCTTGAGCCATCAAAACCTGGCGCGCTTTTTTCATTTGTTTTATTTTTTCGATTTCTTCTGGAGTGCGAGCTTTTCTTCTGGCTGCAAGAGCCTCTTTGGCTTTATTCTCCTCACCGGACTCGGCTGCACTCACAGCTTCTCCTCCGGTGATACCCGCAAAGTTAAAGCTATCCGGATTATTCGGGTCCGGGGTGTGAGCCGTATTTTCAGCCGGCTTTTGCGTATTGGGTTGTTGGGTATTAGGCTGTTGGGTGTTTTCAGCCGGTTTTTGCGTGTTATCCTGCGTATTATCCATAGGTTTGTGCGTCTGGTCTTGTTCTTTGGGCGGAAACAGATTTGGATTTTGTTGACGGATAACTTCCATTTGCTCCGGCGATATGCCTTTTTCGGCAAAGCCTTTTTCCATTAAGCCTGACAAGTCTTTATAGAGTGTGTCATCCGGTTTAAGGCCATTTTCTTGCCCAAATTGTTGCAAAATTCCTAACTGAGTTTGAACAAGTTTGCTTTGCTCTTCTGTTAAGGGTTTTACTTCTTTGGGTTTTGGTTCTGCCTCTAGCGGTTTGTCTTGGACCGGAGGTTCTTGCTCTTTGGGTTTATCTTGGACCGGAGGTTCTTGTACCGGAGGCGTTTGGTCTTGTGCTTCTTGCGCTTGAGTTTCTTTTGTTTTATATGGATTCTCATAGCCAAATTGCTCTAATTGCGCGGCAATGGCTTTGTTGCGCTCGTTCTTTTCAGTCACGTTATTGTGATTGATTCTGTCTTGAATATCGCGGTTGACCTCTAACCATGCAGCCATTTGCGCAGCATTGCTCTTATCAATTTTTATTTCGCCTTTCATGGCAGCGTCCAAAACGCTTTCTGAGTGTTTGGCCATATTGTAACGACCATCACTCTCGCCACGGCCAATTTGCTTCCAATTAGCCATAACTTGCTCGGCGGAGAGTTTGTTTTGATTGCCTCGGGCTTGTTTTTCGGCGGTTTTGACATCTTGGGCAATGGTAGTCGGGCCGGCGAAAGCCTTTGCCTTTAGCTTATTATAGCCGTTTCTAACCCAATTAACTGCCGCTTTGCCTTTGTTATAAACCCATTTGGCCCCTTTATAGGGCAAGATAACCGGTGAAGCAATAATATATCCCGTTACTTTGGCGACTTTTTTGGTGCCGTTCCAGAGTTTTTTGCCAAAATTTTTGGTCTTGTTCCAGCCATTGCTGACCTTGGTTGTAACTTTTTCTACTCGTCTTTTTATACCGTTCTTTACCGCATTGATGCCTTGGTTAATTTTATTTTTGGCGGCATTATACCCCATAGATGCAAGTTCTTTTACACCAAAGGCCAATACAAACGGGACTTCTGCCGCGGTTTTAGCTCCTTGCTTCATTTTAGCGGCCGCTTGTTTTCTAAATTCTGCAGCCTTTGCCTTGGCTTGTGCAAATTTTTGTTTAATTGCTTCTTTACTGCGGTTATATTTCATCCGATTGAGGCGATGAACGGCTTTACCTTTACTTCTTAATTCAGCTGCTTTTTCTGAAACATGCTTTTTGGCCTGTGTGGCTTGGTCTTTTACTCTTTCACCAAAAGTGCGGTCATCGATTCCCCTATCGGCATTAAACCATCTTTGCTCCGCATCCTTAAAAGTATCTAAATCTTTACCTGATTCCATAAAGGTTGTGGCCGGAACGTGGTCTAACATTGAACGAAAACTATTTGTTTCTTTGGGATCAAGTTTTCTTTTTCTATTGGCCACATTTTCAATCATTTTCCAAGAGAGCTCTTTGACTTGGGCGCGTTGTTCATCCGTGTAAGCATTTGGATTCTTGTCCATTGCTGCTTGCAAATCGGCAATCTCTTTAATATCCATTTTCTCTAAGGCTTCAGAGCCCAAGATAAACCAAGCCTTGGCTTGTTCTTCGCTCATGGCTTGAACTTCATATTTATCTTCTTGTTCCGGCATCGTTCTCATCCTTTTGCAAAATTTTGCCTTTATATTACACAAAATTGGTTAAGATTATCTTAGTTTCAAAATAACACAATTTGGACATTTTGTCTATTACTTTAAGATGACGTTACAAAAATTTCACAAAAAAAAGAGGTCTTGCGACCTCTTTTTTTTACTTTATTCTTGCGTTTTAGGCAACTTTAGCATCAAAGCAAATTGACTTGCCTTCAATGTCTGCCTGAGTGCCTTCACTGCAATCATTGTTGAATTTGACAGCTAAAACCTGCTCTGCGACATAGTCTTTATTTTCTTCCAGAGCTTGAGCCAATTCGGCATCCGTGGTCTTATAGCTCAATTCTATTCTATCGGAAATGTTAAAGTCTTTGTCTTTACGCAAGGTTTGAACCAGACGAACAAAGTCTCTGGCCATGCCTTCACGTTTGAGGGCATCCGTTACTGTGGTATCCAAGGTTACAACAGCCTTATTATCGGCAAAAGACTTACCGGCAACGCCGTCTTTCATCTCTAGGCGGACTTCAAACAAGTCTTTGGTCAAAGTTTGACCGCCGATGGAGAGCGTTCCGTCTTCGTTTAGGCTCCATTGGCCTTGCTTATAAGCAGCCATAACCGCGCCCATTGCCTTGCCTAAGGCTTTACCCAACAATGGCGTATAGAGGTAGATTTTCTTCGTAGCGTAATTTTCAAGATGATTGTCAAATTTGACTTGTTTTACATTGAGCTCATCTTTAACAATCTCTTGATAAGCCGGCGTTAACTCAGCTCCGATTACCGTTAAGCTATTTAACGGCAGACGGTTTCTTAAGTTCTTTTCCTCACGGATGAACTTACCGGTTGAGCATAAGTCTTGGACAAAGTCCATGGTGCTGACCAATTCGGCATCATAGTTAATCGCGCTCAAGCTCGGATAATCTGCCAAGTGGACGGATTCTTCACCGGTTAAGGCTTTAAAGATATATTCACTTAAGAACGGCATCAGAGGTGCGGCAATTTTGCAGGTATTAACCAAAACCGTATAGAGTGTGTCAAAGGCTTGAGCCTCGCCTTCCCAGAAACGGTCACGGGTGCGGCGAATATACCAGTTGTTCAGAACTTCCATAAATGAGG
>CALXOP010000137.1 GCA_944390035.1 uncultured Alphaproteobacteria bacterium
TCTGGCTCTTCTTCATCGTCCCGCTCCCACTCTTGCCCCTTCTTTTTCTCTTCTTCAGCCTGTTCAGATTTTGCGGGTGCGGCTCTTTCTTCTGCGGGCACTTCTTCATAGTCCCACTCCCAGTCTTGCCCCTCGGTTGCGTTATCTTCCGCCGGAGCAGCCTGTTCGGGCGCGGCACTTTCTTCAGCGGGAGCTTCTTCATAGTCCCACTCCCAATCTTGCCCTTCGGTTGAGGCATCTTCCGCCGGAGCAGCCTGTTCGGGCGCGGCACTTTCCTCAGCGGGAGCTTCTTCATAGTCCCACTCCCAGTCTTGTCCTTCGGCCGCATTATCTTCCGCCGGAGCAGATGCTTCAGGGACAGAAATTTGTTCATCTGCCGTTGTGTCGGATATTTGTGGAGCTGTTGACAAATCATCAACATCAAAAGTGGATTCTTCAACTGCCGGCAAGTCAAAGTTTTCTGACTCAAAAGAGTGCTCCTCGACCTCATCACGAGGAGCCAAGTCTTCTGTTTGGGGTGACAAAACCTCATTTTCCGCTTCAACGGGAGCAAATGCCTCCGTCGAAACATCATCACTTATCGGTTGAGGTGTGTTTTCTTCTGCGGCACTTTCCTCCCCGGTTGAAGCCTCGTCTAATCCTTCTGATAAATTGCTCTCTCGAGAACTTGTGTCGCTCTGAACTCGCTCTTCTTTTGATGTATTTTCACTATCTACGGCAACGCGTTGCCACGTTGGGCGGTCCTCACTTTCTGCAGAATTGTCTTTTTCATCGACCGGGATTTCGTGGTGAAGAGAGGTATCCGTCGTTTCAGCCGGTTCATCTTGAACAAAGCCACCGAAATTTTGTAAAATTTCTTCAGCCGGAACTTCTTCATATTCCCACTCAACGCCGTCCTCAGTGTCTGTGTTGCCCTCTGTAATGTTGGGTAGATTCTCAACTTTTGGCTCGGTTTGGTCGGATTCGCTGTCAAACAAAGATAAATCTAAATCATTGGCCGTATCTTGTTTGGTCAATATATCCAAGTCAGAATCAGATTCCTCTGTTTGTGTGGATGTATCACTTGTCAGTGTGGTTGAGAGGTCATCTGATGTATTTTCATCTTTTTTTGATGTTAAAGAAGTGACTTTATCGGTTAAGGAACTAACCTTATCCAACAAGGAGGACGCAATTCCGTCCAGCGAAAGCCCGTCTTGATTTTTTTTCTTTTTCTTCTTTTTTTTCTTCTTTTTGGCTTGAGGTTCTTCTGCCTCAGCATGCGCATCAAGAGAATCTGAAATGTCCGACATAAGCGGCAAATCGTCATCCTCGCTGGCAAGAACAGGGGTTGTTTCGATTTTTGGCTCAATATCCGGCGTTTCTGTAGGTGTAGGCATTTCAAATGTCGCCGCATCAAATTTTGGCGCATCGGCACGAACATTATAAACCATTGGGTGCATCTGCAAAAATTTTAGATTCTCTTTTTGCATTTCTTTAATGGCGGTAATAATTGACTGTGTTGAAAGTTGCTGACTTTCTTTTAACGCCAGAGAAATAATGGAAGACAATTCGGTTGTTTGGGTTTTTGCCATTTCCTTAAACAATTCGGATTGCACCTTAACGATTCCGCTAATCATTTCTTCCACCGGAGGGAAGGTTGCGGCCGTATTAATCTGAATATTATTGGCATTAGAACTGGAGGCGTTATTGGCGGTGTTATTTTGTACCAGCATTTGTGCCAAACGATTTTGCGCCTCAATATTGGCAGAATTGTTTTGAGCCATAATTTCGGCCAGCTTATTTTGAGAATCAATAATTGCTTTGGTTAGGGTTTCGGATTCTTTTTTGCGATTATCATCGGTAACGGCGATGGCATCTTTCAACGCAGAGGCAATTTCTTTGGCAAAATCGCCGTCAGCCGTAACGGTAGAACTGATGGGCTGAAAAATTGCAGTCGGAGCAACTTTTTCAATATCCTCATCTGTATGGTGAAGATTTTTATTTTTTAATAATTCTTGAAATTGGGCGAGCGCCTTAGCTTGTGCCTGTAATTGTTCTTGAGCTTTGGCAGCAGCGGCTTTTGCCTCTTGTGCGGCTTGCGAGGCTATCCTGGCCTGTGCTTCGGCCTCGGCTTTTGTTGCGGCCTCAGCAGCCATTTGTGCGGCCAAAATTGCTGAGTTGTCTGTGGTGGTGTGTTGTTGGTTGTTTGCCTCAGCCAAAGCCGTTGCCAAAATTTTTGCCTTAGCTTCTTCTTCGTAATCGGCTTGCGGAGCCGCATCTGGGATGCTTCTGATAATTCCGTTTTTGGCTTCCAAGTCATCAACATATTGTTGTAAAACGGCACCTCCCGGAAGAGAGCTAAACATTCCTCTGACTTCGGCAGGTTGCTCCAAAATCATTTTATTAAAGGCTTGTTTGCGTTCATCGGTAAAGATGTGCAGTTGGCGGAAGATATTTAAAAAGCGTTGAGCTATAATAATCGGGTCATCTTCTGTCCCGATTTTATTATAGTCTTTTTTTACTTTTAATTTGTCAGTATTCTCAACCACTTCACATACCTGAATTTAGTTTCAATATTGCAAAATCCATCCACCATACCAATCATAGGGTAAATGTTGTAAATTTCAGGTTAATAAAAGCGGCCAAAACAAAAGAAAACACAAAAAAAGCTCCGATTACCGGAGCTTTTTTCCAATATTTGCCACTTAGAGATAAATTGCTACAACTTTATGCAAATTATGCAAATCGTTATTACCGATTTCGATTCTCTCGTCAGGATTCCATCTCAATCCATAAAGCTGACCGTTTTCATCTTCGCGAATGCTGATGATTTTGGCTTCTTTTTCGGTTGCATAATAAACGGCAATATCCCCGACGCTGACCACATCTTGCGGGTCAACAAACAAGATAGAGCGTGTCGGCAACAAACTTCCCAAGCGTCTGGTGCACAAATTAAGGGCATAAGCCTCTTTTTTGTTATAGAGTTGAGGCGGACGTTGAACTTTTTTGGTCTCTTGACTAAATTCAACAATAACATCGCCGTCTTTTCCGGCAACGCCGTAAACCGGAATTTTAACACCGTCTTGATTTGCGTTACCAAAAGCAGAAATTGCGCCTCTCGGAGTTGAAAGCAGCTTATATTTTGCATCATTGCGTTGAATAATCTCTTCCAACATACCTTTTTCTTCCAGAGCTTTAATTTGCTCTCTCAGCTCATCGGGTTCCATATTAATGGCTTTGGCAATGTTTTTGAATTCTTTGTCGGAAACCTCACGTTGCCCCATTTCAATACGGTGATAAACCGACAAGGTCATATCAGCGCTTTCTGCAACTTCAATCAGAGTTAAATTCTTTTCGTTTCTGATTTGTCTTAAGCCGGCACCCAAAGTTTTCAAACCGCTTTTTTCGTTAATTTTGTTTCTTCTTTCTTGCTCTCTGCGCCAAGATTGAACAACTTCTTGCTGAGAATTTTGTTCATTAACGAATAAATCTTGCAAAGGACAATCCAAAAATTCGGCCACGCGTACCAACTGTTCTTGGTCAACCCGGCGATATCCTTTTTCAATTTTAGAAATAGCGGAAAGACTGACAGACAAATGATCCGCAAGCTCTTGCATCGAGCGCCCGCGAAGGCGTCTGTACATTCTGATTTGATTCGGGAAAATAATTTCTTCCATTGCTTTATCCACCTTTGTTATTGTAATAAACACAACATCTTAATTTGAGGTTATCATAATATAAGCAAGATATTAATCAAGAAAATTAGTACAAAAAAAGACAATTTGTGTACAAATATAAACTTAAAGCCGGAAATAAAATCCGGCTTTAGAGGGCAAGTATCCGAAAATTATTTACCGAATTCTTGCATTGGCGCATCTTTTCCGTAAGTCGCAATTTGTTCTCTAAACAGTGCTATATCTTCCTCACTCATCATAATTTGGTCAGCAGGAATATCGCGGTTAAATTTACCGTTACTGTCCATTGAGCGGGTAGTGGCATGGTTAAAGTTTTTAGCAAATGCGTAGGTATTTTTAACACTCTTAGCGTCTATTTTGCCATCTTTGTCCATTTTGAAAGATGACTTTTTATTGATAATACCGTCAGACGAATAGCTCTCGGCTTTTCCGTTTTTGGCAATACGTGTATAAGAGAGCATATCGCGCTTTTCGCCTTTCGTCATCTGGAAGATACTGGTTGAGCCATCAGTGTTGACTTGTGTCACTCTAATGACTTCACGTCCCTTATCGTCCAAAGATCTTTCCATAGACCTGCTGGCAAAGGCGGTATTCATATCAGCACCTCTAATGCCGCTCATGCGCTCACTCATCATCTGTTGCATCAAGGCTTTATCAATGTCATCTTGAGAAAGTGTACTACCGCTTCTAATGGCGTGGATAGCTACCTCATTTCGAGTCCCGTCACGATTGAGAAGTGACTTTCCTGCAGCCGTATTCATGCTGGTTTCTTCTTTAATGACGTTGCCTTCTTTGTCATAAGTCTTTTTGCTTTGAATAAATTTATCGTTTTCAACCGAGCTTGCCCGACTGCCGACCAGATTATTTTTGGTCCGAACAACCTTTTTGCTGCCGTCAGGATTTACCTGCAACGTATCGGTGACTTTGCGTCCGTACCAAGTACGGTGTTGCAACGTCTTGTTACCGTTTGCATCGGTTGCAGCTTGGTCGCTGTTTTCAATTTGTTCGGCGCGGCGATTTGCCACCATTTGTTGATAAGGTGCTTTAACATTACTATTAAAGAATTCTTTGCCTCTGTCTTTAACGGCACCACCGATTTTTTTGGAGGTATTATAAGCACTGCCAAGTGTTCCCACCCCGATTTTGGTCGCGGTGGAAGCGGCAAGTCCGCCGACGTTAGAGCCGATTCCTTTAATACCGATACCTTTGGCAAATTTACCGGCAAAGGTATTTGCCTCACCAAGAACAGCCCAGCTCAATACCATATAAAAGACTAATTTCAAGAACTTAACACCCCACCAAGCAAAATCGGACATGATGATTGTATAAGAGCTTGATGTTCCGACATTTCTCAAAGCTGAGCCTTGGGTTAAGCCAACATCAGAGATAATGCTGTCTAACCCCGTAGTTAAAATAAACATAATCAGCGACAAGAAGACAAAGTTAAACATGCAGTTTAAGAACACATCCCAGACTTTGCCGACATATTTTTGCGTTGCTTTGAAGGCATAGGCTCCGATTGCCGCCGGTAAAAGAGCGGTTGAAACGCAAAGCTGTAATACGGAATCTATCAGCAAGAACGGGTAAATGACCATCAACATAATTGCGGCTAACCATAAGCAAATACCTACAATTAAATAACCCAGATGCGGAAAGATAGGAATACCGAAATAAGCCTCTTTGGTAACGGCAATACAAAGAGAGGTAGAACCTAAAGCCATTATATCAAGCAGTTTATCTTGAATGGTTTCAATCGTGCACAAAATGCTGACCCCCATGGAAGAAGGTAATCCGCCGCCATTTTGCGGCAATAAGATATTATAACCGCCGCTACAAGTTGCGCCGTCAGAGCCGGCCATTACTAATTGTGCCAGTTTAAATCCGGTATTGAATAAAGGCTCTAATGCCAGTTGGAAAAATGCCACGGAATCAAGCCGCAAAATCATCACAACCACAAATACCACAAAGGCTTTGTTCAAAATTGTTTTAACCAAAATGCTTGGATTCTTTTGCTCCATGGCCGAAACAAATTGCATAACCGTTAAGCCAAGCCACAGTGCAAACCCAACGCAAACTAACATAATCACGCCGTTAGCTAAGGCATTGTAAGATTTCTTAGCCACAGCACTTGCGGTATTATAGAGCACTTCAAAAATATCGCAAAAGATACAAGTTTGAAAACTGTTTCGATAAGTTTCAATATCGCATTGTTTGTCAACCTCATAGCGGACGTTAGAATCCGTCCCTCCGGTATAATTAGTGGCGGTTGAAGTTCGAGATGCTGCACCTAAAGAAATTTTGGCCGTCGGCATTTCGTTTTCTGCGCAAGCACGTTTTCCGGTTACTTTTTGACTAGCCTCTTCAAGGCTTGACCCATTTTCAACTTCTTTACGGATGGCAAGCGATTCCAGAGCAGCTTCTTTATCTTTTGCCGCACGTTTGATAAAAGGAGTTTTAGGTTTATAACTTTCATACATTACGTCTGCATAGCTATCATAATAAGCGGCAATAATTTCTTCATCGGTAGCTTGAGCCAAAGTTTTTGGAGCTAATGCTTTCTGCACGACTTTAAAGTTATTTTTCATGGCTTTAGCATTAGCAACGGAACCTGCCAAAATTACCATATCCATTTCCGGAGAACGATTGAGCAAAGCACTCAGTCCGGCATTATTAAGAACTCGTTGACCATAGGACAAAAAATGATTTTCAATAAATTGTGTTTGAGAAGAGCCAAAAGAACTATCACTTGCGGCCAGAGCTTTCCATTTTTGAGCAAAGGCATTAGCCGTAGCCGGATTACAAGCTGCTTGAATCGTATTTTGTAAGGAGTTACCAGTTTCCAAGGCCTTATATTTAGCAGGGTCATTTTGTTTGAGGTAGCGTAAATAATTGGCAACGGTAGAATCATTCCATTGGGAAGAGTCTTGGTAACAAATCATTTGTGAAAGACCATAGGAGCAACCACCACTATCTTTAGCCCAACAATTATTAAAGGCACCGGCATCTCCGCCAGATTCACCTTGTTGGTGAAAAGCAGACAGATTATTTTCAGAATATAATTTACCGCAACCGGTCAATGTAGCCGCAGCCGAAGTTGTGGCCGGCATATAGGAATCTTGAAGCGGTTCCTCCGTAACCGGTGTGTTTCCGTCACAAAGGGCTTGGACGGATGCACAAGTCGGCGACATAATTTCACCTGCTCCGGTATCTCCGTCACGTAATTCCATATGCAAGTGATAAGGATAAGCATCTTGTACTAAAACACCATTTTTATCACAAGAAGAACCGCCGACATAGCCGATAACCGAGCCTTTTGCAACAACCTTATTTGTCCCAGCATAACTATCAATATACTTTGCAAATTTCAGCAAATGCATATAAGTTGTGGTGTAATATCCGCCGCCGGCTTTTTTATGCTTCATAATAATGGTGTTCCCACCGCCCGAAAAACAAGTTGAGGTGCGAAGAATTGTTCCATCAGCGGCAGCCGTCACAGGGGAACCCCTAGTCGCGGCTAAGTCCATACCTTCATGTGGTCGTAAGCATTTTCCTGCGTATTTTCCTTCAATAATTCTTGGTGCGTTAGGATATTTTGCACAACTATCCGGACGCAAACAAACTTCCTCGCTCACTTTCACAACATTGGTCGGCATGGCATTAAAACAACCATTTTTACCGGAATTTTTTATGTCGTTGATTTTAGAACTTGGATAAAGTGATTCAGATGGTTGTAAATACCCGATTTTACACATACTCATATTTGCGCTACAAGCATCTACCACGTTTGCAGCAAAAGCAGAAGAAATGCCAAAGCAAACAAAACTCAATACTCCGCTTAAGAGAAGAATTAAGGAGGAGTAAAACTTAAAATATGTTTTGTTCTCTTGCCTGCTCATTGTCACACCTATTTCTTATGCCTTTTCCCCGTCAGAATTACTGTTAACGGCGTCTTCCGCTTGTTGAATTGTATCGCCTGCCGCTTGCGTTGCTTGTCCGGCCGCTTGGGTTGCCTTTCCGGCAGTCTGCGTTGCTTTGCCGGCTACTTGGGTTGCCGTACCGGCTGCTTGAACAGTGGCCCCGGCAACCGCCCCAGCCCCGGCAATTACTTGTCCGGCAACCGGAATTACGTTTGCAGCTTGAGCCGCGCCGGAAATTCCCTTACCGGCGGCATTAATCCCTTTACCGGCAGTCTCCATCCCTTGTCCGGCAGCCTCCATCCCTTGTCCGGCAGCCTCTATTCCTTGTCCGGCAGTAGATATGGCAGCGCCGGCTCCGTTGCCGCTGGCCCCGCTATCTGATTTTTGTGATTTTTTGGAACCGTTAAATTTATTTTTTAAGTAATTTACCGGGGCTGCGGCAATAGCACCGACCGCACGTGTTGCTTGGTGAGCAACGACACCGCCGGCATAGTTGACCGGTTTCATGACAGCTTTTTTGGCAAAATCAGTCATTTGTGTTGCTTTGTAGTGAATAGGCGAAGCATTTCCGAATACACTGTCACCAAAGAATTTTCCAGCATAATCAGTCGCTGTTCCGGCTAATTTAATTGAATAGATATAAGCAAAAAGAATGATAATGAAGCTGGCACTGAAAATTGAAAACATGTTGGAAACCCATTCTGCATCCCCGGCATTAATTTTAGCATAAAAGGTTGTTAAATCGCCCAAAGAGGCGCTAATGAGCGAGAGCGCATAAGAAACGACCAATGCCAAGAAGGCAAACAAAGCCGCCGACCGCAAGATAATGCTAATGCATGCACCAAATTTACTGCTTGTCGGACCAAACGGCCAGAGCCCGATAACAACCGGCAAAGCAATAATGCAAAAACCGATTTTGAAACAAACATCCAATAAGTAGTATCCGATACCCAACGTCAGCATAAATCCGCAGAACCAAATAGCCGCCCCACATAACCAGACCCAAATATCGGGAATGCGCAAGGTGATAGATACCCCCAAGGCTTCTGTATCGACCAAAGTGATTTGTCCGGCATGGGTTGCATGACAGGTTAAAGCATGCCCAATGACCAAATTGGTAGAAACGGTTTTGTCAATACCCTCGACTAAGGCCATGATTTTATTGATAATGTTTGGATCAATAACTTCTGTACCTTGATAAGGAAAACTTGAAGATGCAGGAATCTTGATAAGGCTTTGATTAGCAGCTTGCAATAAGCCTAAACCGTAATCTGCACCGGCGCCAAGCAAGGGGTTAACAAATAAGTTAATAATAGCCCCGATTCCCGCATTAATAACAATATATGCCGCCGCAACCTTAAACATAAAGATGAACAAAGTATTGACGATTTGCATTGGTTCTTGGTTAGTGAAAGCCGAAACCAGCTTTAAGGCAAAAGCGGCCAACCACAGCATTGAGCCGATTACCAAAATTTTATTTCCGGCCTCCCGCGTTAAGTCATAGACTTTGCCGCACGCGTTCATAAAAGATGTAATAAGCGTTAAAATAATTTTGCAAGAATAACAGGTAGATTGATAACGTTTTTGCATTTCTGCAATTCTGCAATCTTTGTTATCTCCACGAGTAACAGACGTTTCTGTTTTCTTGTTTTTATTAACGCTGTTTGAATTGGTAACGGATGTATCCGTTCCCCATTGACTATAGTTAAAGGTACCATCTTCATTGATATATTGATCTGTAGTTTTGGGTGTAGCAGAAGGCCAAGCTGATTGCGTCACAGGGGTAGAGGGTTCTGGATCCGGCAAACGATAAGGCTGCGCCCAGGCCTGATTAAAAGTTAGGAGCATCAGTAATGTAGCCGCTTTACCAAGAAAGGAAATATATTTCAATGTATTAGACATTTTATTTCCCCCTCAAGCTGTTCATTTTATTCTTAAAGTTTTGTACCTTGGTCTTAGCGCCTTGATATTTAGCAATAACAGCTCTTCCCGCAGTAGATTTGTTTAAGGTTTTTGTACCCAACCAGCCCAAAAATGCTCCGGTCAATTTGGCTCCGCCCACAATAGTCGCTTTAGCCTTAGCGTTAAAGCTACCTTGAGAGCTGCCGCCGACCAAGGAATCAGTTACTTGTTTGGCCACATCAACCGACGACGCAATCAAGAAACCAATCATCAACAAACACATAAACGGAACGCTGAATTCTTTGAAGGATTGGTCGTCATTACCTTCGATAAATATACTTTGATTATCAATAATGACTTGTTCCAACGCCAACAAGGTAATTGCAATCATAAAGGCCATAAACATCATAAAGGCAGCCGAATTTATCATGGTTAAAAAGCCCTGTTTAAGCCAAGAATTAGTGAGCTTAAACGGGTATCCCATAATCAGCAAAGGCAGCATCACCACCATCACGGTAAACCGAAAGATGGAATCAACCAAATAGAAGACAAATCCAAGTTTAACAAAAGTAAAGCAAGCAATAATAAGCAAGCCGACAATCGTTGCCATAAATCCGGGAGCTTTCAAAACCTTATAAGCCATTGCCAGTCCCAAATTCATACGGTCGTTCATGGCACAAACCATACAATCCATCATTTCCTTCGGCGATTCGGGGAAACCTTCTAAAGAGGCAACGCTTGCCACACTGGATGCCTTACAGATAATTGGTTCCCCGTGAGAAAATTTGAAACCGAAGACCGACAAATCTTGATATTTGGTAGAAGTCTCACTGGCTTTTGCCAACAGTTCACTGGCAAATTCCAAAAAGGCATTATAAACCGGAAAGACCAGGCTGTTCATAAAAAACAATAAATATTCACTTGAAGAGGCAAGATAGCCGCAAAACAGGCAAAGGAATAATTTTCGAGAGATTTCGGTCCATACTTCACCCAAATTTTCTTCCGTAAACGAGCCGACATGCTTTAACAGTCTCAAAGAGAGCCAAATGGCAAATGCCACCATCATAAAGACCAGCGCCCCGTTCGTAATTTTACTGTATGTTCCGAGTGCAACTTTGCCCATATTGTCATAAAGTGTATCAATAATAAAATTTTGCCAGCAAGTTGCTTGCTCGGTAGCCGCATTAACCTCGTTACCCTGCATAGCGGCGCGAGAAGTATCATTTTCGTCACCGCCGCAAGATGTGAGCATAGTCATAGCAACTACTGCAACACTCAGTAGTTTGAAGAGTTTAGCTATGTTAATATGCTTCCACATAATCCTTACTCACCGGTTATTTCATGTTTCGTAAGATAAAGTCATTTCTTGCATTCATTTCATTAGCAAGAGATGAGTTATATTCTCTTCTTAGTTTGTCAGCTAAATTTCTCGCTTCTTTTAATTCAGCTTCTGCTTTTGTTGCCCTATCAAGATTTTCATTTGTCAATCGTTCAAATTTTTGCTTTTCTTCAGAATTAGAGGCGTTTTCAGCTTGTTTTTTGTAGTCTTCAGCTTGTTTCCTAAAATTATTCTGATTGCTTTCTGCTTCAGCAACCTTTGAAGAAGCTTGTCTTAAAGCATCACTTGCTTGATTGGTCTTTTGTCTGTATCTTTGACCTCCACTGCTATTGTTAAAATTGTTTTCTAAATTAGCTTTTTCTCCAGCATCCATATTATTTAGAATAAAATTATTTTTGTCTCTTTGATCTCTTTGTTTGCCGTCTTCGAGGTCTTGAGCTGATTTTTGGGATTTTTCCTGTGCAGCTTTCAGTTCAGCTTCTGCTTTTACAGCTTGGTCAAACTGTTCATTTGCCAATTTTTCAAATTTTTGTTTTGTTGCAGGATCTGCTGCCGCCTCTGCCTGTTTTAACAAATTATCGGAATTTTTATTATGATAATCCATTTTAGACTGAGCAGCTTTCTCAGCATTTAAATTTTCTTGATGTTTTGCATTAAGATTCTGTAACTGTTTTTGATTAAATCTACCAGCATCTGAATTTTTATAATCTTCAGCAAGTCGTTGAGCATTTTTCGAATTCGGTGTTCCAGGCGTTGGTGTCGCCGGAGATTGAGCACGTGAGCCTGCCTGTGACATCTTTTTAATCTGGTTTTGAGCCACCGGATTATTGCCGGTCGGACTTACATTTCCTGTTCCCGGATTCGGTGCTCCGGTATTTTCAGCACTTGCAGCACCGCCGCCGTTTTGAGCCGCTTGCGATTTCTTAAAGGAGTTTTGAGCCGCTTTATTTCCGGCAGCACCGCTCTTTCTGCCTAAGCCGACCAAACCGAGTGCTCCATTCCAAAATGCATCTTTCCCTTTATTATACAGTCCGGTAAGGCCTGTCTTTTCACTAAATGATTTACCTGCCTTAAGACCGGTTTTAAGCGTACCTTGAACACCTTTGGTAGCAGCCCCATAAGCCAGACCACCAATATTGGCACCGATAGACGGTCCGCCGCCACCGGCCATTGTTCCGGCCAGAGAAGATGCTTGACCCGTTAGCTTAAAGGCAAATAAGCAACAAGCAACCAAGACTAAGAAACCGGCAAATCCAATATCTAACAATTCTTTTAATTTAGAAACATCGTTACCGTTAAGGGCTGCTTTTATGGCGTCAAATCCACCTGATCCACCGGTTAAACCTTGTCCTAAAAGTTCTACATTAATACTTACAACCAAGCCCATAAAGACATATACAAAGAAGGTATTCATAAACATACCCCAGCCTTTACTGGTGTAAGACCTTGTCGCTTTGAACGGCCAACAAGCAATCAAAAATGGCATTAACGCACCCAAAATACCAAGCTGAATGGTAGCGTCAATCAAATAGAACGCAAAGGCCAAAGAGATAATCCACCCCATTACCCAAATAGCAAACCCTTGGAACATCATCCCAAAGTCCCACATAACATTTCTTAACGGACCAATACTGACTTTTCCGGCGTGTCTGGATACGCACATTAAAGAAGAGCCAATACTTTGCGGTACGGCCACTTCAGCCTGCACGGCGCGAATAAAACAATCTAGGTTGGTGTAAAGATATGCAGGCATAACGCCGGGCATCGGATTCTCCGGAAGTTTCATCGCCGCGCAAGAGGATAAATAGTTATTGTCGGTAGCAAAGAGAAGGCTGGAGCCAAACTCAAAACCGGCTTTCAAGACCGGACCGATAATATAACCGTAAACAAAGGTTGAATTTTTCAGCAAATAGTAAGCCACAAGCACTTTAAACATATTCACCAACAATTCGGTTACAAATTTTGGTGCGTCTTGTTTGGTAAACGAGCTCACATTTTTGAGCACCATAAAAGCAATTACCAAAGCAAATCCGATGAGTATCACATTAGCAATCGGTGAGGCCAGTTTGTCATAAGATTTTGTGGACATACTCTGTGCTGCGTTAAAAATTGTTTTAAATAGCGGGCAATAAATACAACTTTGCGCTTCAGCCAATTTTGCCGGCAAAGGAATACACCCTTGTGTAACACCACTAATAGATTCTAATGCACCGTCTTTATCCATCACAAAGTAAAACTCACTGATGAGCTTCGGCTTTCCTTGGTCGTCTTTTCCCCAAATTTGATAAGTATATAACTCTTGGCCGGCATCAATCGTTTTGGGCATGCCGTTAAGCTCTTCAATCTTTTGGTCCAAATCCATAGCCGTGCTTAAAGTACTTTTACCCAAGGCCGATAATTTGGATGCAAGAGCATTGTATTCAGATACAACACTTAAAGCATTTTGCAGAGCTTTCTGCATTTGAGCTCTTTTGTTGGCGTCTTTTTCTTTTGAAACATCAATTTGTGAAATTTTTGATGTATCAATCGGCACGGTCTTATCAATTAATTGTTTGGTTGCCCAAGTATAGCTACCGTTTATGAGTGAACGAAGTTTATCTGGATTGTTAAGAAATTCATTTCCTCCGGCGGACACACACAATCCGACAAGCCCGGCAACAATAAGGCCCACACCGCCGGTACCAAGAGCAAATGCAACGACGCCAACTACGGCAATTGCCCCTGAAATAATAGCAGTCTTATCAAAAATAGTCAGCTCTTTTTCCACCTTTTGTACTTTGTTGGCTAATTCTTTTAACTGTTCTTGATAGTTTTGAATGACTTTAATATTATTAATATAATCTTGTTCTAATTTATTTATTTCGGCTGAAAGCTCGTTTCTTTTTTCAGCGAGTTTTTCATTTTTTAATCTTTTAGCGCCGGTGGTTCCTTCTCCGGATTGCATAATAGAGTTAACGGTTGTATGCACTTCGTCTTCAACTTTTTGGTTTGCGGCAAAAGCACTTGAGCTTGGAGCCGTGAGCATCCAAGTTCCAATCAAGGCAAGGGAGGTAAATTTAATTACATTAGTTATTTTCATCATTATCTCCTCCGGAAAACGGATTCCCGAGCACTTTCAGTGCAAGGCCCAGTACCGCAATCACCAAAATCAAAGCAACCCAAAATGCATATTTCATGGTGAATATGTCAAAGATGTTAAAATAACATATCGCTATCACAGCGGCAAAAACGATAATATTCACCAAAATTGTACGCATATCTACTCCGATTATGTTCAGCTTCTTTTCCAAGCTATATTTATTCTACCATATAAAAGTAAAAAAAATTGTTACAGTTTTTTGATTTTTTCATTAGCGAAATTTCCCTTGTGTCAAAAATTTCACACATTTCAAAACCACTTGTTCATCTTTGAGGGGAGCGCATCGATAACCGCTCAGATTAATGATGTTTTTTACACCGTTGGCAGAAGCTCCCCCCGCATTGGAAAAATATTTCCGAACATTTTGCGGCAGCCACTGACCAATTTTTCCCCATACAGAAGTATATTGAATAATCCCAACCTGATTTTTGTCTCGAAAGTCAGGGATTCGCTGAATGCTTTCAGGCGTCAAATCTGCCAGAATTGGCCCCAGCAACCAGTTAAAGAAACGGTATTTTGCCAATTTTGCAAAGAAACAAGTCTCTGGATTCGTCGGATTAATTTCCACAATATGGTGTATGGTAATTTTGTGCTGCCAAGGAGAGTCAAAAGAGAGAAGTTTTCTCAAAATCAATCCGCCGATTCCCTTTGTCACAAACGAAACATCCGAAATATCTTCCAAATGATTCATAAAGAAATCAAGTTGCCGAACATGTCCGTCGATTCGTTTTCTGGTCGAAGGATAATTTATGGCCGCGGCCGATAACCCCGTTTTGATAACTTCTCGCCATAAGGGCTTAAAAATATTTTTGCTGTCAGCAAGCCCGTGGAGCATAATCACCATATGTCCTCTTTGGCGCGAGAGTTGAAAAACTTCAATATATTTCAGAAAAGCTCTTCTGCAGTTATCAAACGTTCCTTCCGCGCGTCGAATATCCCAGTTGTCAAGCAAACGGTAAGTTTTAGTCTTATAGTTTCTTTGGATTCGCCATTTTTGATAATAGAAGACATCTTCCCAAAATTGACTTCCGCCGAGAGTATAGAAGTTAAAGCTCATGTCCGACTCCCACTAGTTACTGTTTCATCCTAACGCCCGTATCATTAGGAATAGCCGTAATGGTGACCAGAGATTCGTCATCATCGAGTCTTTCAATCAAAATCTGTACGGCTCTTCTGTCTCGCAGATAAGTCATGTGACTTATTTTAGCACGAACTATTGCAACTTCTGACCAATTTAATTTAGGCATTTCAGAAACATAGAAGTCATAAATACGGTTTGAACTAAACGGGGTCGAAAAAACAAGACTCCCGTTCCAGTTATTTCCGCTGCCCAAGGTTCTGGTTTCATCCATATCTATGTAAGAAGGTTCCGGAAACGGAATATCCGGAAAACTGGCAAATGCTGGCGGAAGCTCTGAGCCGTCGACTCCTTTTAAAATCGGGCGCTCACCTGAAGAGCACGCCGAAAGGAGTACCACCAAAGTTAGGGCTAACAGTTTGTTTTTAATCATAATTATCACCTTGTAACACATGAATCATACGTTATAATTGAATGTATAATAAGCCTATAAGGTTAAAAAAAAGAAAATAAGCCCGCATTAGCAAAAAGAAATTTTGCAAAAAAAATTTCTAAAAGATTCAGCGCGTTAGAAAAAAAGTGCAAAAAAATCAAAAATTTTTTATTTTTTGTGTTGACATCTGGAGAGTGATGTCTTATAAACGCCCTTGTCGCTGGGGAGCGGTGCTTGAGAAAGCCGAGCGGACAAAGACCTGGCGAGTTATAGAACAGAGTGAATAAGAAAAAAGAGGATACGCAGACGGTATTTATGTTATTGTTAAAATAAATATAAATAAAGTCTAATGTATCTTAAAAAAGGAACCAAGTAAATTCTTTATTTGAGTAATTAGACAGGATGAACATCATTTAACATGAGAGTTTGATCCTGGCTCAGAACGAACGCTGG
>CALXOP010000138.1 GCA_944390035.1 uncultured Alphaproteobacteria bacterium
TTGATACGCCTAAACGCCGCCAGCGGTGCGGCAAGAGAAGAGCTAAAGACAAACTCCAGAAGACAACCGCCGTGTGTCCCGACATAAAGGAACAATCCAGTGAACATTGATTGCTGATGACAAGCGGCGAGGTGAAGATTTTATCGCCGCCGAATTCGGTGATTTGAAGTGGGCGGGCTCTTCCCCAAAAACTTTTGAATATGCCGTTGACAATGATTATCGGCCCTAAGAGCATGGAACCGGTGGTAAACAACATAATTTTGGTGTCGATGCCCAAAACTAATTTATGCCGAAGTTTGCCGATTATCCATAAAATGCCGATGATGCCGGCTACCAAAATCAAAAATTCCGGCAAGCCGGTTCTTAATATCGGGAAAAAGCCCCAATCACTCAAAAAAAAGCAATTGTTGCGATAAAAATAAGAACTAATGCTCAAATCAAGATAAGGCGAAACGGCAACAACCAAAAATAAAGCGCAAATTATCCAAAAATTGAGCTTGGGGGGAATACAAACTTGTTTGTGCATCAACCGTCCTCTAAGTGTAAAAGAGCGGTTATGCTAATGAGAGCGGCAATAATGGTCGGGGTGCAGACGGCCATAAACGGCGGAATATAGCCATTGATTCCAAAGGCATAAATGACTTGCGATAAAAAGTAAAAAATAAAGCCGGTTGAAACACCGCCGACAATCAAAAACATTACACCGCCGCGACGATTGTTGGGGCGAAGAGCAAAAACCGCCGCAATCAATATCATGGCGCAAAGCAAAAACGGTGAGGCTAAAAGCGATAAATAGTGCATGTAGTGCTTGAGTGCCGAGAAACCCGACTTTTCATAAAAATTGATGGTGGCGGGTAAATCCCAAAACGAGATGGCTTCCGGTTTGATGAAGTTTTCTTTAATGCGGTCGAGGGTTAAGGTGGTTTTGTATTTGGTGTTGGGCAACGAAATAACCGGTTTGCCGGCTTCATAGACCTTAACGTCCTTTAGCTCAAAGCCGTTCTTTTCATCCAGCGTGGCGGCAAAGGCCTCAAGCCGTTTGAGAAGTTGCGAATCTCTGTCCATTTCCATAATGCTGACATCACGCAACAAAAGGGTATTCTTTTCTTGGTGCAGACTTTTGGCCTGAATGACCAAGACCGTGTCTTTATCTATGGCTTCACGCGTCCATAACCCTTTATCGCTAAATAAAACGGCGTTGGGGTTGCGGGTTTTGAAACGATAGTCCATAACCTCATAAATCTCATACATTTTTGAAGAGACGGGATTAACTACCGTAATGTTGAGCACGCCGATAATAAAGGTGGTGATGAGTATCGGAGCCAAAAATCCCCAGATTGAAACGCCTGCCGCACGGATAATGACAAACTCGTTGCTCTTGCTTAACCGCCAAAAGGTTATCATGGCGGCAATCATCATCACAAAGGGAAAGACTAAATCGATGGTTTGCGGCAGTTTGGTTACCGCCATTTGAATCACAAACCAAAAGGTCACATCTTCTCCGGAGGCACGACGCAGCATCTCTATCAATTCAAAGATAAAGACAACCCCTAACACCATCAGCAATACACCGATAAAGTTGAGGATGATTTGCTTGCTTAAGTAACGGCCGAGAATTGAGTTTAAGTTCATAATTTTCCCTTAGTTGATTTTTTTGCTAAGATAAAAGAATTTCCTTTATTTGACAAGCATATTTATTCTTTAAGCGATACAATCAAGTGAAAGATATCTTTCTATAGAATCGGGCAATATAACGACGATGTTTTTGCCTTTCATCTCTTCTCTTTGGCCAAGTTGAATTGCTGCCGAAAGTGCCGCACCAGAGGAAATGCCGACGGGAAGTCCTTCTTCAAGGGCGACTTCTTTGCAGGTGTCGATGGCGTTGGCAGAGGAAATGTCCATAACCTCGTTGACTAAGTTTTTATCATAAAATTTGGGAATAAATCCGGCACCGATGCCTAAAATTTGGTGCGGACCGGCTTTGCCTCCGTTGAGAACGGCACTCTCAAGCGGTTCAACCGCAACAACGTATAAATCCGGATTGCAGGTTTTGAGCGCTTGGGCAATGCCGGTTAGGGTGCCGGACGTGCCGACAGCACATACCAAGCAATCAATATTGCCGCCGGTGTCTTCCATTATTTCCATGCTGGTGCCTAATTTGTGAGCCTCAGGGTTGGCCTCGTTTTCAAACTGGCGCAATAAAATGACATTGGGGTTCTTTTGTGCCAAAATCTCAGCTTTGGCAATCGAGCCTTTCATGCCGTCTTCTGCCGGGGTTAAAATAACCTCAGCACCAAAGTGCTTCATCAAAATTATTCTTTCTTTTGACATGTTCTCCGGCATGATGATGACTAATTTGTAGTTCTTTGCCGCACAAAGCGCAGCCAAGGCAATGCCGGTGTTGCCAGAGGTGGCTTCAACAAAAACACTATCCTCTGTGAGGCCTTGTTTTTCGGCATGCTCCAACATCTTTAAAGCCACGCGGTCCTTGCTTGAAAATAAAGAATTGTAAAATTCGCATTTGGCTAAAATGTTGGCTTTGACATGATGTTTGTGGGCGAGTTTGTGTAGTCTTAACAGCGGGGTGTGCCCAATCATCTCGGTTATGGAATTGTAGATTTTTTTCATTTTTGCCTCTGAGGTGTTTATAAAGCTGAATTTGTGCTTTAATATGTGTTTTGCATTGGGTAGTATAACAACAACATTAAAAAATTAAAATTAAAAAAATGAAAAATTTAAAAACGTGGGTTTTTATAGGATTTCTGGCCGCATTTCCGCAATATAACGTGCAAGCAATGAGTTTGGACGAGATTTATCGTGACGTGGTCAGAAGTGATAATAAAGGCTATTTGCCCATGTTTGTTAAAAATCGTGAAGCCCCGGATTTTGTGGTCGGAACAGATGATTTGAAAGATGTGCCGGCGGAAAAGGCCGAAGACAAATCTCCGATTAAGCCAGATTTGGAAATCGTTAAGTTTGAAAATCAACGCAAAATTCACGAAGAAGAAGTCAGAAAAAAATGGGCGGCTTGGAACAGAGTTATTCAAAATGTGAAGGCCGGAAAAGTAACAGCGGCGGAATTGAGAGAACTGGAAGTGAAAGCCGGTGAAAATAATCCGCAAGCCGTGGAAATTTTGGCTTGGATTTATGCCAAAGGTGTCGGGGTTAAGCCGGATTTGATTAAGGCTTTTCGTTTGTATATGCAGGCTGAAGATTTGGGTGTTGCCGGCGCTAAGCTCAATGCCGCAAAAGTCTATAAGGCCATGCCCAGGCAAATGCGTGAACAGCTCGTGACTTTGCAATAAATTTATTTGAATAAGTGTTGAAAAGCTAGCCAATGGGCGTAATTTATTTTATGTGTTCCGGAAAAAATATCTTCCTTCTTTAGCCAAGCGGCAGTGCCGTTTTCGGGTGTGTGCCAAGGCTCCTTTGTGGTGTCAAAACCATAAGCAGAGGCATCATAGACAATGAAAGTTTGCTCATAGATGCAATATTCTCCAAACGGGCGGGCATCATTGGCAAAATAGTTTATGGTTTGCGAATATGATTTTTCTCCTTGTGAGAGCGCAAATTCTATGCCCGTTTCTTCATAGAGTTTACGAAACAGGCAATCCCTGAAATCTTCTTTGCGTGAAACGGCACCGCCCGGAAATTCCGGTACGTTTACTTGCGGCGGGTAAGTCACCAAAACTTTGTTGTCTTTTATTAGGATGGCAAAATAGCCCTTTTGATGTATGGGAATTATGTCATCGGCATATTTTTCGCGACCAAAACGGTCGTAAAATATCTCAGTCATGTTTGGCTTCTTCCAATAGTTCATCCACAAAGGCTTTGAGGCCGGTTTGGCGAACTCTCTTCATCCGTTCGCCGGAAATTATTCTTTGGATTTTTTTGATGGTGTCTTCTAAGTTGACATTTACCAAAACATAGTCAAACTCGTCCCAATGTTTGAGCTTTTCAGCGGTCAAGTTCATGCGCTTTTCGATGGTCTCTTTGCTGTCGGTGCCTCGGTTTTCAAGGCGAGAGCGCAGTTCTTTGATTGAAGGCGGCAGAAGATAGATGGTGACAACGTCATCTTTGGCCTTGGCTTTCATTTGGCGGGCACCGGCCCAATCCATATCAAAAAGAACATCTTCCCCGACATTGATGAAACTATCAACCTCAGAGCGCAAAGTGCCGTAGCGTGAGCCATATTGCGAATCGACATATTCGTAAAAAGCGTCTTGTTTCAAATATTCATCATATTTGGCATCATCAATAAAATAGTAGTCTTTGCCGTCAACTTCACCTTCTCTGGGTTTGCGGGTGGTGACGGATACTGAAAATTTGATATTGGGGTCACAGCGCAAAATCTCTTTAACAACTGCGCTTTTGCCCGTGCCCGACGGGGCCTCGATTATAAACATTGCACCGCGGCGAACTTTTTTCAGTCTGGTAATAATTTCATCCATAGCTTGCTCCATTTTACTGGTGATTTTTATTTTAATGCTTATACTATACCTTAAATTTTGAAAATGTCTTTAGG
>CALXOP010000139.1 GCA_944390035.1 uncultured Alphaproteobacteria bacterium
CTTTCTCCGTGACGGAAGTTCGGGCACAAACCTGCGTTGTGCCGCCGACTTGCGAAGGCTTGGGCTATGACAAAACTGCCTCCGATTGCGGCGGTTTGGCAAAACTGCGCTGCCCGTTTGATGACTCGAAATATTTCTGCACCGCTTATACCGACCAAAATGGTAATAAAAAAGCCGAAGTCGGTGATATTGTCTATACAGACGCTATTTCGGCAGAAGTGTTGCCCGGGCGTATTCCGGTGGGAATTGTGTTTGACGTTAGCGGTAAGATGATGTCGATTCAACAATTTACCTCAACAACAGACCCTTGCGGAAGCCACTCGGTTGATGGCATCAGCGGATGGAGACTGCCAACTTTGGAAGAAGCCGCCTTGATTAAACCTAACCTGAATATCATTAATGCTACTTTAGGGAAAATCTCGGGAACGACTCAATTTAAGACTTCAAGTACGTGTGAACGTGGTAATGCTGAGTTACTCTGGAAAACGAGTTCTACATCTGCTTGCTTTGCTGCAGATGTTAGTCAAGTTACCGGAGAAAGCAGGTTTGATAATTATAATTGTACAATTACAGCGGATGATCGCGGGGATGATTTCTCTAAAGGATGTTGCAGAAATGAAAACGCTAGCTCTTGTAGTGTAGTTCATCATGCCTTTTGTGTGAGAGAATTTAGCGGCAGTGGTGCCGGAGAAGCCGGAAAAGTTTACCAAGTGGGCGATGCTTATGTTTCGGAAGACGGAAACGTTGTTGGTATTGTGGTGGAGATAGATGGCTCCGGACAACACGGTATCGTCGCCTTGGCTTCAGGAACCGGTACAAACCTCGATGCCACAATGGCTTGTGCTAATAAATCAACTCCGGGACACCCATGGAAACTGGCTACAGGTACGCATGCTTGTACATTATTGAAAAATGCTGGAACACAAGGCTCTAGGGATTTGACATGTGGGGTACATACGAGTTCAGCCACAGGTGCTTGTTCAAGTGGAAAATTCTATTCCACATGTTACTGGGGTTCACCTTGTAATTCCCCTATAAACTGCACAACAGACTCGAAATTGTCGTATGTTTGTGAGACCTCATTCTAAGTGAATGTGAGACCTAAAAAAAACACCGCCTTTATGGCGGTGTTTTTCTTGCATTTCAAGATTTATTAAGCGTCAATATCGGCAATCACCTGCATGGAGATAATCTCATCAGGGTCAGCAACCATACCATTGGCACCTTCACCTCTTTTAATCATATCAACATATTCCATGCCGGAGGTAACTTCACCCCAGACGGTATATTGTCCGTTGAGCCAAGGGCAATCCGCAAAGCAGATAAAAAATTGGCTGTCGGCTGAATCCGGCAACATCGAACGTGCCATGGAGACGGTGCCTCTCTTGTGTGGTTTTGTATTAAATTCGGCTTTGAGCTTTTTACCGCTGCCGCCGGTACCCGTGCCGTAAGGACAACCGGTTTGAGCCATAAAACCGTCAATAACTCTATGAAATTTCAAACCGTTATAAAAACCGGCTCTGACTAATTCTTTAATTCTTGCAACATGGTTTGGTGCCGCGTCCGGATACATTTCAATCACAACATCACCATCTTTGAGTTTCAAAAGCAAAGCATTTTCAGCATCTTTGACATGGTAAGAATGCTTAATCTTTTTTGCTCTGGTTTTGCTCATATTAATTTTTTTGACGTCGGATTGTGCCAACGTTTGTGTCTTTGATTTTGCTAACTTCTTGGTATCACTCTTAATCATTTTTGTTTCCGAAGCAGCTTTTTCAGATGTCACTTTTTTTGCCATTTTGTTTACTCCTTCATCTCATCTGATAAAGATTTAGTTATTTTTCAAAACAAAATCAAGCCTCTCTTGCGGGCCAAGTTTTTTCGGATAGTATTTATCGATTTTCTTTAAGACCTTGGCCAAACCGATATGGTTTGCAATTTGGATAGCAAGCCCCGGGCGCGCATTAAGCTCAAGCATCATCGGCCCTCTGTATTTATCCAACACAATATCGGCGCCCAAATAGCCCAATCCGGTCATCTCATAGGCTTTTGTTGCAATTTCCAAATGCTCCCGCCAAAAAGGTACTTCCAGTTTCATTAAATCAACCCCGGTGTCGGGATGATGCGTAATCGGAAGATTATGCATAACGGCATTGACGGCTTTTCCGGTCCTTATATCAAGCCCGACGCCGACGGCACCTTGGTGCAGGTTGGCGCGTCCGTCAGATTCGGCAGTTGCCAAACGCATCATCGCCAAAGCCGGATACCCGCGGTAAACAATAACACGCACGTCAGGAATTCCTTGATAGCTGTAATCTTGAAAAATATTGGAAAAGTGCACCAACTCCTCAATCACGGCAACGTCATACTTTCCGCCCAAGCTGTATAAGCCGCTCAACACGTTGGAAATATGTTGATAGAGCTCGTTATAGGTCAGTTTTTTGTTTGAGGTGGTGGTAAAAATGTCATTATCATAATCTTTAATCACCAACACGCCTTTACCGCCGCTGCCATGTGCCGGCTTAACCACAAATTCTTTGTAGCCTTTAACAATCTCCAGAATATTTTTGACCTCGTGTTGGTATTCAATCACACCGATAAGCCCCGGTGTGTTAATACCGATTTTGTTTGCCAAAATCTTAGTTTGCACTTTGTCATCAACCAAAGGATAGAGCCGCCGCTTATTATATTTTGAAATGACGTTAAAGTTACGACGATTCATACCCAAAATACCTGCCTCACGCAGTTCTTTCGGGCTGGCATAATTGGCAAACAGTTTTCCGAACCAATGAAACATCTTAGTTGTCCCGAACCAAAGGAGCAAAACGTTTTAACTCAGTCAGACGATAGCCGGTGTATGTTCCAAA
>CALXOP010000140.1 GCA_944390035.1 uncultured Alphaproteobacteria bacterium
AGCCCACCAATGTCTTATCTTTTGCCAATATTGATGACGATTCTTTTGATGCCTTATGTCAGTCTGAACCAGAAATTGAATTAGGCGACATCATCATCGCACTCGAAACCATGGAGCGTGAATCCAAAGAGCAAGAAATCTCTTTTCATGACCACTATTGTCACCTCTTGGCTCATGGTCTGTTACACCTGTTAGGCTACGACCATATTGAAGAAGATGAAGCCCGCCACATGGAAAGTTTTGAAACCGCCATTTTGCAACAACTCAACATCCCAAACCCTTATGAGGAAGAAGAATGAACCAAATCCGCACCTTGCTGATGAACCATCCCCTTTCAACAGCCTTTGCTCTTGGTATTTTAAGCATTGCGGCACTTCCGCCGTATTTTTGTTTTCCGATACTCCTTCTCACTTTAAGCGGATTATTTTACCTAATGCAAAACACCCAAACCGCCAAGAGCTGGTTTAATCTTGGCTATTGGTTTGGCTTTGGGTTTTATGCCTTTGGCCTGGCTTGGATAGGCAATGCCTTATTGATAGACGCCAAAACTTTCGGCTGGCTCTACCCGATTGTTCTTATGGCCTGCGGCGGATTTTTCGGACTATTCATTGCTTTTCCGGCATGTCTGAGTTTTTATTTCAAGAACATTTATGCGCGTTTTCTTTCCTTTAGTGCCTTATGGGTAATTTTTGAGTGGATAAGGAGTTTTATTTTCACCGGTTTTCCTTGGAATTTACTTGGAACGACGCTTGCCTTTGCGCCCCAAACCATGCAACTGGCATCCGTTATCGGCACTTATGGTTTATCATTACTTGTGCTTTTAACCTGCCTTTCCCCTGCTCTCTGGCTATGCCATAAGAGCCGCCAAAATGCCGTCCTCTCCCTTAGCATCATCTCTTTTCTGATACTGCTCAATCTGGGCTATGGCTTTTGGCGAGTTAATGCCCTTGGCGATTCGCAAGAAAGCAACATCAAAATCCGCCTTGTCCAACCCTCCATCCCCCAAACCATGAAATGGTCACCGGTTTCTTTAGATGAAAACCTCAACAAATACATAGCTCTAAGCCGCGAAAAAGGGTTAGAGGACATAGATTTTGTTATCTGGGGAGAAACGGCCAGCCCCTTCCCGTTAGATTATGACAACTACTATCGCGAACTGGTTACCAACGCCATTTCCGAAAAAGGCCACCTCATTACCGGTTCTCTGCGTTATGAGGCAGACGAAAACGACTTTTACCAACCCCTCAATTCCATGTTTATCGTAAACAAACATGGCGTTATTGAAGCTCACTATGACAAAAGCCACTTAGTTCCTTTCGGCGAATATATTCCCTTCAGAGAATATTTGCCCAAATGGGTTCGCCCCATCACCAACACCATCGCCAATTTCAAGGCCGGGAAAGGGTTACAAAACATCCAAATTGCCGATTATCCGAGTCTCGGAGCGCTCATCTGTTATGAGATTATATTTCCCGCTCAGGTAGTAAACAAAAACAAAAAACCACAATGGCTTATCAACCTCACCAACGATGGTTGGTACGGCAACAGTGCCGGTCCCTACCAACATCTTGTCAGTGCCCAAATGCGCGCCGTTGAAGAAGGAATCACGATTGTTCGCGCCGCAAACACGGGCATTAGCGCGGTTATTGACCGTTTAGGCACAATTCGCCACGCATTGGGTCTCAATCAACAAGGCATATTAGACACCTATTTGCCGCAAGAGCTCGAAACCGCCACGATTTATGGAAAATATCGTAATATCATACCGTTAATATTATGTTTTTTGAATTTAGCATTTGCTTTTTTACTAAAAATAAAAGCAAAATAATCTTTTGAAAAACAACAAAAAATTGTATCTGCGGTTATTTCTTTACAAAACAATATAAAATATTATATAAATATTTGTTGACGAACAAATCTGAAAATCCTATTTATAGGATATCAACGTAATCAAAAGGAAATAAAAATGACGACAGAAACTATCAAAAAATCTAGCCGTGGTAGAACTCCTACCGGGCAACCCAATCCGATTGATGTCCACGTAGGAAACCGCATCAGATTAAGACGTACCTTATTAGGTTTGAGTCAGGAAAAATTGGCCAGCCTTTTGGGTTTAACGTTTCAACAGGTTCAAAAATATGAGCGTGGAATGAATCGTGTTGGTGCCAGCCGTTTGTGGGACATCGGCAAAGTATTGGAAGTTCCTGTCGGCTTTTTCTATGAAGATATGGACAAATCGGTTGCCAACCAAAGTCCGAGAATGTTCAGCTTATCTGACAGCGCACCGGAATGCTTGGCCGAAGATGATGCCGAGTTTGACTCTGATCCGATGAACAGACAAGAGACCATTGAGTTGGTTAAGGCTTACTACAAAATTCCTAATCGTAAAGCTGCCAAACACATGTTTGACCTGATAATCGCCATGTCCAAGACGACTTATAACAACAATGACGATGACGATAAGGAATAAAATTCAAAACAATTAAAAAAAGCTGGCAAAACGCCGGCTTTTTTTTTATACTCAGCTCTGGTAAAATAAAAAGGATTAAAAAGATGAGCACCTTATTCACCAGCGAAGCTGTTTCCGAAGGCCATCCGGACAAAGTCTGCGACCAAATTTCCGACGCATTGGTCGATTTGTTTTTAACGATTGACCCAAAGGCACGCACCGCCATAGAAGTATTAGCCACCACCAATCGCGTTATCATTTCCGGCGAAACCAAGTGTAATGCCTATATCTCTGCCGAACAAATTGAAGATTGCGTCCGTCGCACGGTTTGCAAAATCGGTTACGACCAAAAAGGTTTCAGCTGGCAAACGCTCAAAATTTCAAACTACCTGCACCACCAATCCTCCGACATTGCCTTAGGGGTTGACAAAGAAGGCGCCGGCGACCAAGGCATTATGTTTGGCTATGCCAAAAAAGAGCAAGGAATAGAAAGCCACTATATGCCGTTAGCCATTTATCTTGCCAACAATATCTTGCACAATTTAAGCCTTGCCCGCCACAAGCAAGAAATTATTGGTATTGAGCCGGATGCCAAAAGCCAAGTCACCTTAGAATATGACGATTCCGGCAAACCCGTTGCCATCAAAAAGCTGGTATTATCCACCCAACATCAAGAAAATATTTCGCAAGAACAAGTTCGTGAAATTGCCAAAAAATATATTGCGCAAAGTATTCCGCAAGGCTGGATGCCTCAAGATGAAGACATCTTAATCAACCCCACTGGACGCTTTGTCATTGGTGGCCCGGACGGAGATACGGGACTAACCGGTCGCAAAATCATTGTAGATACTTATGGTGGCTATGCCCCGCACGGCGGCGGTGCTTTTTCAGGCAAAGACCCCACCAAAGTTGACCGCTCCGCCGCCTATATGTTGCGCTACCTTGCCAAGAACATTGTTGCTGCCGGCTTAGCCGAAGAATGCTTGTTGCAAATTTCTTATGCTATTGGGATTGCCGAGCCCCTATCTCTTTATATCAACACCTTTAACACCAATCATACCGATGAAAATAAAATCTTATCTTTCATCAAAAAAAATATTGATTTAACCCCATCGGGAATTATAAAACATCTTGCCCTCAACCGTCCGATATACTCTCCGACAGCCGCCTATGGTCACTTTGGTCGCTCTGCCGGAGAACAAGGAAGTTTCAGTTGGGAAAAATTAGATTTAACGGAAGAACTCAAATCATGTTTATAGATGACAGACCACATTTTTTCGGACGCCGCAAAGGCCGCGTTATCCGCAAAACCAAAACCACTTTGTTGGAAACATTTTTGCCAACTCTAAAAATAGATGCGCAAACCGACTTTACCGCCCCTGATTTATTTGGCGTACCTGTCAAGCAAGTTTGCCTGGAAATTGGTTTCGGCAATGGTGAACACCTCGCCGGACAGGCCAAAAACAATCCTGATGTCGGTTATATCGGAGCCGAAGTTTTTCAAAACGGCGTAGCCAACCTTCTCTCACTCATCACCGGCATAAAAGTCACCGCCGACCTGCCCGAAACCATCACGTTAGAAAAAGGGCGCGTTGACAATATTCGCGTCTGGGATAACGACATCCGCCTTTTGTTCAAAAGTATGCCCGATAATTTTTTAGATAAGGTCTATCTTCTGTTTCCCGATCCATGGCCCAAAAAGCGTCATGCCTCCAGACGTTTTGTTAACCAAGACAACCTCAAAGAATTGGCACGCATCCTAAAACCGGGCGGTATTTTACGCATAGCCACCGACCACAAAGTTTACAAATCCTGGACCCTACACCAAATGCACGATTGTCCGCTGTTTCGCTGGACCGCCACTTGCGGCAATGATTGGAAACACGAACCCCAAGATTGGGTCCAAACCAAATACCAAAGAAAAGCCCTCAAAGAAGGACGCCGTCCGGTCTTTTTAGACTATGAAAAACTCTGATTAATAAGACGGAACGGTTGAAATCGTCGGATTAATATTTGGCTCTTCTATTTGACTGACATCACTGTCGGGATAAGATTGAACATCATAAATACGTCCACCCGATTCATAGAGCGTGTTTTGAATTTGGCTATTGGTTTGTTGTGGTGTTTCCGAAGATACCGACGGATTTTGCGGCAAGTTCTCCTGAATTGCCCCTTGCGGCAAAGCCTGAGGCATCAAAGGCTGCACGGCTGGTAATTCTTTTTGCTCAGGCATCAAGGCCGGCATATTTTCTGCCTCATCCGGATTAACAATCGGGTCACCTAACGGATTTTCATCACCGCTTTTCTGTTCCACCTTAAAAGTATTAACTTTCCCGTCAGCGCTTTGTGCCGCACCATAAACCGTCACCTCACCAGAGCCGCTGTCATCCACCACATTAAGATTTTGCGCCTGCACCCAACCACTTTCCAAAACGAAAGTCATCACCAAAGCTAATCCGCCTCTCAGCATTTTTATTTTCCTCATTTTAAACAAACCTA
>CALXOP010000141.1 GCA_944390035.1 uncultured Alphaproteobacteria bacterium
CGCTTTCTCCTTCTAACGGTGCCGGTTTGCGGGCAATGCTGTATTGCGGTAAAAGCTCTTTTACTTTTGAGGCCGAAAGCTCTTGGTTGGGCTTGCCTTTGGTGATGAGCTCGGCTTTAACATTATTAAAGTCTATGAGGATTTTTTTGCCTTGTCCGGCAGAAACTTTTGTGCTCGTTTCATGGGTGTCGGCATCTTCAAACTCATTGAAAGTTACGCGGATGTTTTGCAGCCCGCCGGGGATGAGAAATTCAATATATTCTCCTTGGTCAATATAGTTGCGAATTTCAAAAACAGCTTTGTCATCAAGCCATTCAATGATAGAACCGGCAAAAAGCCAATCGCCTAAGGTGCGGGTATATTCATAGTTTTGGCTGATGTTGGTTAATTTGCCGTCGTGGAAACCAAGGCAGTAGCCTCGATTTTGCAGAGTATAGAGCTCGTCCATATAATTCTTATAGTCCCAAGTTTGTGGTGACTTATAATAATCATCAATTGCTTGGCGGTAGGTGCGAGCAACAATGGCGGCGTAATATTCGGTTTTGTTGCGTCCCTCAACTTTGAGAGAATCCATGCCGATATTCAACAAGTCCGGTAAGCGGGGAAGTAGGCACATATCTTTTGAATTCAAAATATATCCGCCGTGTTCGTCTTCAACGACTTCAAAATATTCTCCGGGGCGGAATTCTTCTTCCAACAAAAACTCAAAGGCGTCTTTGTTTTGGTCGTTGATTTCAATTTCTTTGATGGAGCCGTCTTTGAGGCGCAAGTGTAATTTATAGTGCCAACGGCAGCAGTGAGCGCATTTTCCTTGGTTGGCACTGCGGTCTGCCAAATAGTTGGAGATTAAACATCTGCCTGAATAAGACATGCACATTGCACCGTGCATAAAGCATTCCAGTAAAATGTCGGGGCATTGTTCGCGGATTTCCTTCATTTCGGCAAAGGTGACTTCGCGCCCTAAAACGCAGAGCTTGGCGCCTTGTTTTTGCCAAAACTTAACGGCCAAAGAAGAACAAATGTTGGCTTGAGTGGATACAAAGAGGTTGAGTTCGGGCGCGTGGTCTTTGACATATTGAAAAACACCGGGATCGGCAATCAAAACTCCGTCCGGACCAAGGTGACGCAAGGTTTCAACAAATTTCGGTAATTTGGCAGCGTCTGAATTATGCATAAACAGGTTTAAGGTCAGGTAGATTTTTTTGCCTCTTTGGTGCACAAATTTGATGCCTTCTTCCAAGTCTTCCAAAGTCATTTTGGATTGGGCGCGCAGGCACATATCCGGTGTGCCGGCATAGACGGCGTCGGCCCCGTAGAGTATGGCGGTTTTTAATTTGACCAGTGATCCGGCCGGAAGAAGCAATTCAGCTCTCTCTAACATTTTATCCTCTTTGTGAATTTATGGTTATGTTTGATGTATAGACATCAAGTTTGCCCAAAGGTGTTTCATCAATATGAATTTGGGCGATGAAGGGAATATTAGTCTCTTTATCGGTTAAAATCCAGAAATAAATCGGGCGGTCTGAGGTGATTTGCCAGAGCAAGTCATCGCCCGAAGAATCTAACTTATCAATATACATGGAGCATTTGCTGGCCGTGCCTTGGAAAGGCATATATTCGTTAGGGATGAGTTCTTCTTGTCCTTCATCCTTAAAAATGACGTCAAAACGTCTTTTGCCGTCAAAAACTTCCATGCGGGAATCGCAAAATTTTACTTTATTGTATTGGCGCGCCAATTCGGCAAAAACAGTTTGCAAATCGGTAGTTTCATCATTTTTGGGCGAGGGGGTTATATCAACCTTTTTTTCTTTGCCGTTTTTGGAACTGATGCGGTAAATGGGTTGTCCGTCTTCGTTATAAATCAATTCTTTTTTGCGATTGGTAAAACGCGATTGAGATTGGTATTTGTAGCTGGTCGTTTCGAGCTTGTCGGCTACAATTTTGCCGGTGGTGGCATAGTTGGCCTCAAAGGGATAAAGCGTGTCAAAAAATCCTGCCGTGCGTACTTTGGATGATACGGCGTAGTTCTCATCATCTAAGGCATAGTTGAAAGAGGTTTTGCTGGCGTTGAAAGGACCTAAAAAAACCGTGAAGTCGTGTGTGGCGTTAAAGGCAAAGCAGGGCTTGCTCAAAAACGTCAGTAAAGCGGCAAAAAAAATAGTCTTTTTCATCTGTAAAAAGTCTTTCTTAATAAAATATCAAAACTTGGGCGATACAATAACACAAAATTTGTTTAAATAAAGGATTTTGTTTTGAATCACGATTTTATGAATAAGGTGATTGTGGTTGCCGGTCCGACCGCATCGGGAAAATCTGCTCTGGCCATTGATTTGGCAGAGGCTTTTAACGGTGTGGTTATTAATGCGGATTCAATGCAAATTTATCATGGTACTCCGATTATCTCGGCCGCGCCCAGCGAGGAAGATAAAAAACGAGTGCCGCATCGCTTATATGAAATCTTTTCTCCAGATGTGAACGGGTCGGTGGTGGATTGGCTCAATTTGGCCGTGGAAGAAATTAAAAACTGTTGGGGAAAAGGAAAAATGCCGATTGTGGTTGGCGGAACCGGACTTTATTTGGATAATTTGATTAACGGGACAACGCCTATTCCCGAAACCTCGGCAAAAGTGCGGCAACAAGTGATGCAGAAACTGCACGAAATCGGCGTGAACAAACTCCATGAGGAATTGGCACTGCATGACCCGCAAACCGCAAACCGTCTCAGCCCAAATGATACCACACGCGTCAGACGCGCATATGAAGTATGGCTGGAAACGGGAATTGCCTTGAGCGAGTGGCACAAAAAGCCAATGATAAAAAAATTGCCTGAGGCAAAGTTTGTTGTCGTTAAAATTTTGCCATCAAGAGAAGAACTTGATGAGAGATGTTTTTTGCGCTGGGATAATATGATAAAACACGGCGCCTTAAGAGAAGTTAAAACGCTAGCAGCCCTTCACTTGGATAAACATTTGCCTGCGATGAAAGCACTCGGGGTGCCGGAACTTTTGCAAGTTGCAGAAGGAAAAATTACTCTCGGTGAGGCTTGCGATTTGGCCAAACTGCACACCCGACAATATGCAAAAAGGCAAATGACATGGTTTAGGCATAAGCTCAAGGCAGATGTTGAAATTTGTTCTTGTTACCATGGGCTGGAAGATGAAAAGGAAAATGTGATTTTAGGTGTTAAAAAACGATTATAAGGGTTGCACAAATGCTTAAAGGGTTATAAAACTCAATAATAATTAAATCAATATATCCGGAGAAATATATAATGTTTGCAAATTTAATGGGCTGGTTATCAGCAGATATGGCAATCGACCTCGGTACGGCAAATACTTTGGTCTATGTCAAAGGCAAAGGAATTGTTCTGAACGAACCTTCCGTTGTGGCAATTGAAGAATTCAGAGGCAAAAAACAAGTTTTGGCCGTCGGTAATGATGCCAAATTGATGCTGGGACGTACTCCGGGTAATATTAGTGCCATTCGTCCGTTACGCGACGGTGTTATTGCCGACTTTGAAATTGCGGAAGAAATGATTAAGTACTTTATTCGTAAGGTACATAACCGTCGCACTTTCGTGTCACCGATGGTTATTGTTTGCGTGCCTTCCGGTTCTACGGCTGTTGAACGTCGTGCTATTCAAGAATCTGCCGAGGCTGCCGGTGCTCGTAAAGTTTGGTTGATTGAAGAACCTATGGCGGCTGCAATCGGTGCAAACTTGCCGGTTACGGAACCAACAGGTAGTATGGTGGTTGATATTGGCGGTGGTACAACCGAGGTTGCCGTTATGTCTTTGAGCGGTATTGTTTACGCTCGTTCGGCACGTGTCGGCGGTGATAAAATGGATGCAGCCATTATCTCTTATATTCGCAGAAATCATAATCTGTTGGTCGGTGAAGGCAGTGCCGAAAAAATTAAAAAAGAAATCGGCTCGGCTTGTCCGCCGGAAAAAGGTGAGGGTAGAACCGTTGAAATTAAAGGTCGCGATTTGATGAACGGCGTACCTAAAGAAATCGTTATTACCGAACGCCAAGTGGCTGAAAGTTTGGCTGAACCGGTTTCACAAATCGTTGAGGCTGTTAAGGTTGCATTGGAAAATACAGCACCTGAATTGGCTGCCGATATTGTTGATAAAGGTATTGTCTTGACCGGTGGCGGTGCTTTGCTCTCTAACCTTGACCAAGTTTTGAGAAATGCAACCGGGTTGCCGGTGTCTATTGCCGAAGAGCCTTTGGCTTGTGTGGTTAAAGGTACCGGTCGTGCTTTGGATGAATTTAGAAAATTCAGAGGCATTCTCTCAACGATGTACTAATTATTTCTTTGTTGCTCAAGGGGGTTGATTTTAGATTTTATTGCAAAATTAAATTTAAAATCTACAGACCCCCTTGTGGCGTTTCTGGATATTGGATAAAGCGGATTAGGTATGAAAAGGCGGAAAGTTCTATTTATTCATTTGAGTAATATTAGGCTATTGGTGAAGAAATTTGCCATTGTAATCCTCTTTATCTCAGCATTTGCGATGATGCTGATTAATAAAACCGATACCGTAATTATTGAAAAAACTTCCTCTGTTGCAACCGATGTGGTCAGCCCGTTAATTGATGTCTTGGTGATTCCGGCAAGATTATTGTCTTCGGTTTATGATTATGTGCATGAGTTGAAAAGAATTCGGGATGATAATGCCGTGCTGCGGGAAGAAAACAAAAAACTGGTGATGATGACCGGAAAGGCCAGAGCCTTGGAGATTGAAAACAGGCTCTTGAGCGGTTTGCTTAATTATACACCCCCGCCGGAGGCAACCTTTGTGACCGCACGCGTGATTGCCGAAGAAGGAAATGCCTTCTCTCACTCCTTAATTGCTTATACAGCAGGTAACCCAAATGTGAAAAAGGGACAAGTCGTTTTGAGCGAAAACGGGGTTATCGGTCGTGTCGAACAAGTCGGTCAAATGTATTCCAAAATTATTTTGATTACGGATATTAACTCAAAAATTCCGGTAGTGGTCGAAAGAACCAGAGTGAGAGGTATTTTATCGGGTGATAATACCTCTATTCCGAAATTGGTGTTTGTGCCGTTGGATGCAAAATTGGCAATCGGGGACAGAATCGTAACTTCGGGTGTGGCCGGCGTGTTTCCTCCGGGGTTGCCGGTCGGAAAAATTGTTTCGACCGATAAAAACGATATTAAAGTAAAAGTTCTTGGAAATCTGGATAGAGTTGAGTATGTGCGCATTGTGGATTATCATATAATTGATGCGCCGGAACCTACTCAAACCGACCCTTCTGAAGTTGAGGCAAACAGCAATGAGTGATGAATTTCAAGAGAACTTAATTGCGTCTATCCAAAGATTTTTGCCTTTTGTAACATCGGTATTATGGGTTTTGGTTTCTTATTTGCCTTTGGATACATTTACCGCTAACAATTTGCGACCTGATGTCGGGTTGACTTGTGTGTTTTTTTGGACATTGTATCGACCGGATGTTTTTAACTTGTTTTCGGTCTATTTATTGGGTTTGGTAGTGGATATTGTGACTTCGGCTCCCTTCGGCTCCAATGTTTTTTCTTTTTTGGTGATGTATTTGTTGGTCAGTAATTTGGCAGCCTATTTTACGGCTAAGCCCTTTGTGGTGACTTGGTATGGCTTTGCTTTGTTTGGCTTGATTACCATGCTTGCCAGATGGCTTTTGGTGTCGGTTTATTACAGCCAATTTTTGCCTTTGCCGATGTTGATGTTTTCGGTGTTGGCTACCATTGCCTGCTATCCGGTTATCGGGTTGGTTAATGCTTTTATTGAAAATGTGTTGATGAAAGATGAGGACTGACGATGAACCGAGATAATGATAAAGGAAAAGTTCTTATCACACGTTCCCTGATTATGGCTTTGGGGAAATTTGTGTTGCTGTTGGTGATTGTCGGCCGACTTTATTATTTGCAGGTTTACCAAGCAGACAGGTACAAAACACTCTCTGATGAAAACCGAATTTCAACCCGCTTGTTGATTCCGCCGCGGGGCGTTATTTATGACCGTAACGGAGTTGAAATTGCAACCAATCAACAAAATTTCCAAGCCTTGATTGTGGCTGAGCAAACACCTAATGTGCAAGAAACCTTGGATGCTTTCAAAAAAATTATGCCGCTTTCAGATGATGAAGAAGAAAAAATAAAAAAAGAAATGAAGCGCAACAGGAGTTTTGTGCCGATTAAAATTAAGGAAAATTTGACCTGGGAAGAAGTAGCCAAGATTCAACTCAATGCGGCTGATTTGCCGGGGATTTATATTGATGAGGGCTTGACCAGAGATTATCCTTTCGGAGAGAGTATGGCACATATTTTGGGGTATGTGGCTGCGGTTAATGAAAAAGAGGCTCAAAAAGACGATGACCCGCTGTTGCAAGTTCCGGGGTTTAAAATCGGAAAATCGGGCATTGAAAAGAAATATGAACAACAGCTCAGAGGTAAAGGCGGAAACCTTAAACTTGAAGTGAACGCCTATGGTCGTATTATGAAGGAAATTGAAAAGACCGACGGTGTGAGCGGACAACCGTTGACGCTGACGATTGATTCAAGATTACAGCAGAAAGCCTTTGAACTCTTCGGGGAAGAAAGCGGTGCGGCCGTGTTATTGGATGTGAATACCGGAGAAATTTTGGCCTTTGTTTCGGCACCGGCGTTTGACCCGAATTTGATGACTAAAGGCGTGAGTTCCAAAGATTGGCGTACTTGGCTTAATGATGAAAAACACCCTTTAACCGATAAGGCAATTTCAGGACAATATTCTCCGGGGTCAACCTTTAAGGTGATTGTGGCATTGGCGGCGCTCGAATCGGGGGCTATTAAACCTGACACGCAAGTTTATTGTAATGGTCAGATGACCCTTGGTAACCATATCTTCCACGACTGGAAAAGAGGCGGTCACGGAAACCTTAATGTGGTTGAAGCGCTGGCTCATTCTTGCGATATTTTCTTTTATGAAATGGGGCTTAAATTAGGAATTGAAAAAATTGCAGATATGGCACGCAGGTTCGGTTTGGGTAAAAAAATCGATGTCGGACTCGAAAATGAAAAGTCAGGCCTTATTCCGGACAAAAAGTGGAAGTTAAATCGTTTTGGCGAACCCTGGCAACAAGGTGAAAGTGTGATTTCGGGTATCGGGCAAGGATATATTTTAACCACGCCCTTGCAGTTGGCAACAATGGTGGCACGTATTGCAAACGGCGGTTATGAAGTTAAGCCAACCTTTACTAAGGTTGAAAATAGGTCGGCTATTCGCAAAATCGATGTCTCGGATAAAAACCTGCAGCTAATTAAAGACGGTATGTTTGCCGTGGTGAATATTCCGGGAAGTACGGCTTATCGCTCGCATTTTAACTATAACGGACAAATGATGAGCGGTAAAACCGGCTCAACCCAAGTCAGACGTATTACCATGAAGGAAAGACAAACCCGCGTCTTGAAGCAAAGTGAGTTGCCTTGGAAGTATCGCGACCATGGGTTGTTTATTGCCTATGCTCCGCAAGATAATCCGCGCTATGCCGTGGCGGTTTTGGTGGAACATGGCGGCGGCGGTTCTTCGGCTGCGGCACCGATTGCAAGCAAATTGTTGCTTGAAACCTTAAAACTTGATCCGGTTAATGAAAAAGTTGGGACGGCAAAATGATGTATAAACCTTATGAAACAACATTTAGAAGTCAAAGTTTGACCATTAGAGAAAAATTAGCAAGTTTGAGTTTTTCTTATTTGTTGTTGATTACGATGTTGGCCGGAATTGGCGTCCTGATGCTCTATTCGGCGGCGAACGGACATTGGCAGCCGTGGGCGGTTAATCATTTAATTCGTTTTGCGTTGGGCTTCGGATTGATGATTTTTTTGGCTTTGATAGATATTCGTTGGCTGATGCGCTACGCCTATTTGTTTTATGCCGGAACGTTGGTCTTATTAATTGCCGTTGATATTACCGGACATATCGGTATGGGCGCGCAAAGGTGGATTAACTTTGGTATTTTTAAGCTCCAACCTTCCGAATTGATGAAAATTGCAATGGTGTTGGTGTTGGCTCGCTATTTCCATACATCTTCTTTGCAAACCATTGAGAGCACAAAAGGCATAATCCCGCCGTTGTTGATGGCTTTGTTTCCGGCAGCATTGATAATTTTGCAGCCGGATTTGGGTACGGCCTTAATGCTCTTGTTTACAACCGGTGCTATCTTTTTTGCGGTTGGCGTTCAGTTGTGGAAGTTTGGAGCAGTGTTTGTTGTCGGTTTGGTTTCAATGCCGGTGGCATGGCACTTTTTGCATGATTATCAAAAGAATCGTGTGCTGACTTTTTTGGACCCGGAAAGAGACCCGTTAGGAGCCGGATACCACATTATTCAGTCCAAAATTGCCCTTGGTTCGGGCGGGGTTTTCGGAAAAGGATTTTTGAAGGGAACGCAAAGTCACCTGAACTTTTTGCCCGAAAAACATACAGACTTCATCTTTACGATGCTTTCGGAAGAGTTTGGTATGATTGGGGCGGTGTTGGTGATTGTGCTGAATTTTTTGATTTTGGCTTATAGCTATTCTTTTGCGTTGAGAAGTACCAGCTATTTCGGAAAATTGGTCGCCATCGGTTTGGCCACAAACTATTTTATGTATGTGTTTATCAATACGGCCATGGTTTTGGGACTTATTCCGGTGGTCGGTATTCCTTTGCCGCTCATTTCTTACGGCGGTACGGTGATGTTGTCGGTTATGGCATCTTTCGGCATTATTATGTCGGTACACATTAATCGTAATGTTCAGATTGGAAAAGATTAACAAAAAAGTCCGTGTTTCCACGGACTTTTTTAATGCTTGGTTTAACGAGTATTTCCTTTGGTAGGAGAAAATTTCCTCTTTTGCCTTGGATTATTTCTTTGGTTTTTAATATACTTTTCAGGATGTTGGTCATAGTCCTCCGATGAGGGAGAATTCAGCCTTTGTTCCATGGCAATTCGTGCCTGTTCGGCCTTTTTGGCTTTTAGTTGGGCAAGCTCGGATTCTATAAATACTTTTTCGGCATGCGTGCGTTCTTCAGCCTTGGGGCCGGTGCCAAATTTTGTGCCTTTTTCGGGGATGATTTGTTTGCCCATTTTTTGAAGTGCTTTTTTGACACTCTCGTTATGGAGCTCAAGGTAATGGCGGCACCCTGGCGGAATAGTTTGCAGGTGTGGTGCCGCTAAATTAATTGCTCCCGGCGGATTTTTGAGTTTCATCTTAAACTGCAAAGCTGCAGCCAAGAGCTTATCTCTGAATTCGGGTGTTTTTATGTCTTTGAATTCTATTGTATCGGCTCCGCTATCATGTGCAGCTTTGACCAGAGCGTAAAAATAGTCATAGTTTAGGGGTTTGCCCGGCTCCGAGCTGCCTAAAGTGACGTCGGTTTGGTTGGGCTTGGTTCCTTTTTTGATTTTATAAACAGCACCGTTATCACCTTGCTTGGCAGCAATGGGACTAAGCGGTGCAATGTTGATTTGTGTTTCTTCTTCCGAATTAATAATGTTTTGTTGAACCGATTTTATCTCTCTTTTAACTTTGCCGGTTTTTTTATCGGTTGTTTTTTGGCACCAAGTTTCAAGTGATTTTGCGTATTTTTTCTCAAAGACGGAAAGTTTGGGCGGTTCTATAAGTTTGTCAGATTTTTTTGGCGCTGCGTCGTTGTTTTTTATTTCATTTTCCACCGATGTCTTTTGGGATTTCGTATCGGTTTTATTTTCGGAAGGGTTGGTCGGTGCAGCCTCTTTGGATGGCTGTTGTTCTTTTTGTTTTTTTTGTTCTGCTATTTGGCGAATGCGGGCTTGCGTCTCTTGTTTGGAGGGACTCAGAGTTTCCTTAGCTTGGGGCTGAGGTGCAGGGGCTTGCATTTGTTGCTTTTGAGGAGAGGAAATATCGGCTTCGCTGATGCTGAAAACAACCGGCGCCTTGGGGCGGGATTTATCTAATTCTTGCTCACTCAGAGAAATAATCCCTCTTTGAGCTAAAATGCTTATTTTATCATATTTTAGGGAATTATCCGAGCCGATGATTTCTTTCAAACCTTCTTCGTCTTTAATCTCATAGCCCATTTTTTGCAGAGAAGTTTTGACTTTTTCAAAGGCGGCGTTTTTCTTCTTTTCGCCTGCCGGAGATTGATTGGCTCTTTGAGTTGCTTCTTCTGCACGTTTTTTTAATGCGGCATCTCTTTCTGCTTTTGATAAAATTTTCATTTTCGGCCTCTTGATTGCTATTTATGCTTCATTTTATCATAAAAAACTATTTTTGTCTAATTTTTTTCTACTCATTACAAAGTTTTTGCAGGGCCAGAGGTGTGACGGCTTGCAGGTAAGGATTACATTGCTTTTCAATGCCCAGAGTCACGGGGGCAACCGGCTGGTGATTGCGAATTTTTTGCATGGCGGTTTGGATGTATTGTTTTAAGATTTGCGAATTGGGATTGTAGTATTGCGCAAAGCCCATGCCATGGATGGTGTATTCGTGTCCGGGGTAGAAGTTGGTGTCATTGGGGAGTGCTTTGATTTTTTCCAATGAGTGAAACATTTGTTCGACCGAGCCCTCAAACAAGCCACCGATACATAAGTTGAATAAGGTATCACCGGTAAACAAGGCTTTACTTTCAGGAAAATACCATAAAATATGGCCGATGGTGTGTCCGTCAACGCGAATAATTTGTGCTTGAGAATCGCCAAGGTTAAAGCTGTCGCCCTCATCTAAGCCGATATCAATGCCGGGGATGCGATTGATGTCATGTGTGCCGCCGATAATTTTTGCCCCGTAGAGGGTTTTTAGCTCTTGGTTGGCGTCGGTGTGGTCGTAATGGTGGTGGGTGTTAAAAATATATTGCGGACGGATATTTTTGGCTTGGCAACGTTGAATAATCGGTGCGGCCTCCGAAGGGTCTATGATGGCAGTTTGGCCGCTTGCCGAATCGGTTATAAGCCAGCTGTAATTATCCATGGTGCCGGCGCGACATAGAATCGGTTCTATCAATAAATTGCTCATGCTTTACTCCTTTGGGCTAAAGGTAGTCATTGGGGTTGATGTCATCAATTTGCTCAGGCGAAACGTATTGTTCGGCGTAGTCCATATAGACCTGACTGGTGATAAAGACTTTGTATAAGTCAGGGTCAATATGGCCGTTGTTTTTCATCTCTTGCATAATTTTTAGAACTTCGGAAAGCTTTTTGGGTTCTTTATAGGGGCGGTCGTTGGCTGTCAGAGCTTCAAAAATATCGGCAATCGCCATTATTTTGGCTGGTACAGACATTTGGGCTCCGGTTAAGCCGTTGGGGTAGCCCTTGCCATCAACGCGCTCATGGTGGGCTCCGGCATATTCAACAACTTTGGAAAGTTCTTTGGGGAAAGGAAGTGCTTTGAGCATATCAATGGTAACGACGATGTGTTCATTGATTTTTTCGCGCTCTTCCTTATTGATTGTGCCGCGAGGAATTTCAAGATTATATAATTCACCACGGTTGTATTTATCAAATAAATGGTCAGGGCGGTTTTGCAGCAAGTTTTCAAGTCCAGGTTGGTCGTTGGCTTCAAGGTCTTTGATATGGTCCCTTTCGGCCCAAGAAATGCCTTTGGTGCGGCTAAAGTAACGCATAAAGGTTATGCGGGAAATTCGTTCCAGCTCGGTGATGTCTTGTTGTGTGAGTTCGTTGTCACCGATGTTGCACTTTGCAACAAAGTCATAGTCTTTCTCCAGCAACTTAACTTTATGGACAAATTCGGCTTGCAGACGCTCCGGTGTATCAATATTTTTCAGGCGTTTTTTTAAGTATTCTATATGGGCATCGCGGCGCAAAATTTCAAAACGATTGCGAATCTCGTGAATGCGGTTGTTGATGGTTTCAAGTTTAGTGGCTTTATCAACTATATATTCGGGCGTGGTGACTTTGCCGCAATCATGCAGCCATGAGGCAATATGCAGGGCATACCAATCATCAGGACTCATTTCAAAGTTTTTGAGCGGGCCGCTGTCGGCTTGGACGGCCGCAGTGGCTAACAGGCGGGCAATGACCGGAACCCTTTGGCAATGTGCCCCCGTGTAGGGTGATTTGGCATCAATGGCACGGGCTAATACTTCAATAAATGACTCTAAGAGTTGCCCATAAGCCTCCGTCAACATTTTGTTTTCAAGCAAAATGCCGATGAGCTTGCAGACGGAAATGGTATAATTTTGAATATCGGGCGTAAAAGTCAGTGTGCGTCCGCTTTCATCTCGCGGATTCACAAACTGGGCTATGCCAACAATGTATCCTTTGCGTGTGGTAATTGGAAAACTTAAAATAGACACGGTTGAATAATCATTGTCTTCATCAAATTCCATGAAAAAATGATTATCATATTTGGGATTGGCATAAATGTTGTTGAGATTAATGATCTCTTTGGTGAAAAAGCAATCTTCGGCGATGGTCTTTTGGTCTTTGTTCTTTTGTTCGGGCAAAAAAATGGTGGGCGCGTAGGCCATATTGTCAGAGCCCTTGCGCGAAATGTGTAAACTCTTGTTGACACTGTAACTTAAGGTTAAAAATTTGTCATCGTTAACATTGTAGAAAAAATAGCCGTCAGCATCGCAAATATCAGCCGCCGTATCCATTATCTTTTCGACGACGTCGGAATGATTTTCCTCGCTTAACATTAAATCATTAAGCTCGAGAATCGCACTTAAATTTCTTGTATTACTAATTGCCAAAGAGCTTTCTCCTTATATTGAGAATTATTATTTATAATACAAGATTGGTTAAGAAATAATCAATTAGCTGATTTTGGATATTAAATAATTGACGTCTTCATCACTTAATTCTTCAGAGGTGGAATTAATGGAGAGAATCCTTTCAATTACTTTGTGAACAAAGGAGGCGCGATCGCTCTTTTGGCAACCGAAACGAATGTCCTTTATGACATTGAGCGCACTAAAAACTGCCGGAAACATACTCTTGGGAATAAATGCTTTGCGCAATAGGTTGCGAATCATAAAATCTACTTGCAGGTTATATAAGATTTTTCTGACTTCCAGCAGGGGGGTGTTGGACAGATAAACCAGTGCGTATTCAAAAAATTTTAAGTCACCCATGCAGATTGAACGAACAACCAAGGATGGTGTTAGGTGATTGGAAGTGTAGAGCTGGTGAACCAGTTCTTCAATTTGGTGATCGGTGCTGTATTCTTCCGAAATTTTCAACGTGGTCTTTTCTTTGACTTGTTCCACAATATCAGTTGCAATATCTGTTGGAAGATTATGCGTGATTATCAGTCGTTTTTGCAAATCTTCAGAGAGAGAATTGACAATCTTTTCAATCACGGATGTCGGTAATTCGGAACGATAGACCAAGTTCTTTTTGATGTTTTCGCTATTGGGATATTTGCTGATAATGCTGTTATAAGTTTGTTCGCGTAAATTGGCCGTTTCATTAGAAATGAGCACGCCAACAACGTCTTCCGAGCATTTGTCAACAATGTATTGCGAGACATCGGCCGAAAGACCCTTTCTGAGAGCTACGGCTTTTTGCTTGCTGACGTTTTGTGCCTCAATAATGGTGATTAAATCTTCATCGGTCAGATTGTCATAATATTTGATGAAGGGAACGGCAACGCTTTCTTGATCGTTGATGAGTTTTAAGACAATGTCGCGCGGAATCGATTTGCAGTTTTTGAGGCTCTCGGATAATACTTCGCGAACTTTGACTTGAACATCTTCAACCATAATACGGAAAATGTCTTCTGCCAGCTTGCGGCCTTTTTCGCTGATGTCTTTCCCATCATAATAAGCGGAAACTTTTTGAGCAGTCAACGCCTTATTCTCAACCGATAAATCGTGAGAAAGGGTTTCTACATCTTTTTGTGACAGCTCGAGTTTGTTCATTGTCCCAAATCCGTCTTATTAACTTGTTATGTTTTATCATATAATAATTTATTTGAAAAGAACAATTAATCTTTTGTTACAAAATTTTGTCGATTCATGACTTGGGGGTGGTCTTATTTAATAGCCAATCCATATCGCCAAGGGTGGCTTCGTCAAAATTGGTGAGCTCATAAAAGGTGATGGTGTAGTCTAAAAGTCCGGCAAAATTGGGTAAATTCGAATCGAATATCATGGCATGTGCCAAAGTGCGGCCAAATACCGGCTTGTCGCGGTATTCTATTTCTTGGCGCAAGAATCGGACTTGATGATAGTTTACACCGGTATTTATTTTGTGGGCATAAGAGCGCATTGAATCAAGTAGAGAAGGGAAAATTTTGTATTTGTAGCTTTTGTCTTCGGTTTCATCTTCAGGAATTAGTCCCAGTTCATCGGAATACCACAAAAGTTCACGGTATAGAGAATTGCCTTCGTTGGCCGGGCGGTTGGTGCCCCAATCGCTTTCGATGGCTGCAACACCCATGAGCAAAGACGGAGAAACGGCATTGACGCGGAGCAGAAGTTCTTTGAAAATGTAGGCATAGCGTCTTTCTCCTTTGAGACGGGTGAAAATATCATATTTTTTTGCTTGTTCTTCTACAAATTTTTCTTGCTCAGGGGTGAGATTGTGTTTGGTTTTGAACTGGTCTTCCAGCAGAAGAATTTGCAGGCGTTCTTCTAAAAGCTCTTCTTTGAGCTTGAGCGCCAAAGGTCCCGTAATTTGTAAAAAGAGTTTGTTGCGCTTTTGCGGGTCTTTGATTTCTCTAAAGTCAGAGGGAAGTTTTTTCAAATATATCGGCGGATATATCCAATCCCTCATATATATATAGTCTTTGTAACCATAGATTTGGTACATTTCTTCCAGCTCGGCGGTGGTGATTTCATCGATATAAATACCGTCGGCTTTGAAGTCGTATTTAGCTTTGCTTTCTGCGGCAAAACCGGCAGAAATTCCCAGCCAAGAAAATAAAAATATGTAAGCAATCGATTTAATCATGCATGCTGTGCTTCATAATTTTTGACTTCTTTGACTTCCGGAATATAGGTTTTGAGAATTTTTTCAACGCCTTCTTTGAGCGTGACCATAGCATAAGGACAGCCGGCGCAGTTGCCCCGCATCTCAACATAAACAATTCCTTGCTCGAAACTTTTGAAAACAATGTCTCCGCCGTCTTGTTGAACCGCCGGACGAATTCGCGCATTGATTAAACCGATAATGCGGTTGGTAACATCGCCTGAATCTTGCTTTTCATCGGCGGAAATGACCGCGTCTTCACCAAGAGAAACGTAATCCATAATCTCGGCTAAAATTTCAGGCTTGAGCGTGTCCCACGAGGCGGTCTCTTCCTTGGTTACGGATATCATTTCTGCCGTCATAAATATGGATTTGATGCCGCCCAAATCAAAAATATGTTCCGCCAAAGGGGATTTACGCAGAGATTTTGCATCAATAAATTCTGCCGTGCCGCTTTTTAAGAGCTGTACCGGTGGAAAAAAATTGAGAACATTTGCATCGGGGGTGGTTTGAGTTTCAATTAACATTGTAAAATCCTACTGTTTGAGATTGTTTAGCGTTTGGGCTATTTGGGCCATAAGGTTTTGGGCTTTGCTGATATACATATCAAGATAGCTCAAATGATTAGGTGCGGTTAGACTACTTAATTCGCCGTTGCGAACAATAATTGGCTGAATTGATGAAGCCTCTTCCAAGGCTTTGATAACGCTTATCCAATTACGATATTGGTCGGCGGCAACGATAATGTCTTGGTAGTCGTTGGACAGAGCCTTGAATAATAAGAAGTAAGCATAAGCCTTGCCTTGTTGGTAGTAAAAAACATTATCGGCTTTGGTATCTATCCAAGATGAGCTTTCTTCTCTGATTTGGGCGTCAAGCGCGGCCGTGCTCTTGGCTAAATTAATACGGGATTTGTTTAAGAGGTAAGCGAGGTCAGCCGGTGTTTTGTAAAAGGTTTCCGTGCCGAGGCTTAGGTTTTGATTGTAGTGAATCAGGTGGCGGCGTGCCTTGCGGTATTGATTGTTGGCAGAAGGCGCCAGAAGTAACTTGTTTTCGGCCGAAAACATCCAAACAGTTCCGGGATAGCGCAAGAGTTCGGCCGCGGCTTGAAGGTCGGATTGTTCTTCCTCCGGCATAATTTTTTTATCTATTCTTTTAGCAAAAGAGGAGGAAAACTTGCTCAAAGCATCAAACATCCCGAGTTGAAAACTCGGCATATTATCCAGAAAATAAGACGGATAAAAAAACGGGAGGTTGGGCGTCCAGATTTTTTCGTTGACTTCGCGGTTGATTAAAAACGAAATCATCTCAACCGTGCTGGATTGCTCGGGGTGTGATTCATCTATTTCATAAGTGGTGGTGCGGTCAATGTTGCTGACTAAAAAACCGCCCAGCGGGTAATATAAAAAAATGATGAGTGCTAAACCAATGGTCAGAATATGCCACCAGGAGGCCAAAAAGTTTAAAACTTTGTTGGAGAACACATCAAAGCTAAAACTCAAGTGCTTGACGTTGATTGATGATTTGATTTTTTTGAGAAGTGTTACCAGCCAATCTTTAAGCTTGGTTTTGAGCATTTTTCTTTCCTTTTGATTTTAGTAATTTCAAAATTTCTGCAATATCTAATGTCTTGGTTAGTTTAGCCATTATCAAGAAACTTGCAACACCCAAAACGCATAATCCGCCCAAAAGAGGTATTTTTATGGTATAGGCGGTTTGTAACCAGTTATTGAAAACGAGGTCGCAACCGTATTCGGCGAGGTAGAGAATCGCCCCCATGACGATTGAACAGAAAGTGATTTTGAATAGTTTGGTGTTGAGCGCCTTGGAATAAGACCAATAACCTCTTTTTTTGAGACCTCTTAAGTATTGATACAGCGAGACAAAAGAGGCTAATGATGTGGCGGTGGCAACGCCGACGTGGCCGAAAGGAATCATTAAACCGATGCTTAGGGCGAGGTTTGCCAGCATAACAATTATGCTGTATTTGACCGGTGTTTTGGTATCGCCGCGGGCAAAAAAGTTTGGGGCTAAAGCCTTTACCATTACATAAGACGGCAGACCGATGGAGTAGGCAATGACAGCTTGGGCGGTCATTATTGAATCTTCTTGCGTGAAGCGGCCGTGGTGGAAGAGAATATCAATAATGGGGTAGGCCAGTACAATTAAGGCTACCATGGCCGGAATTGACATTAGTGCGCCATATTCAACGGCTTTGTCTTGCATGCGGTTGGCTTGTTCTTGTTCTCCGGCTTTGAGGTGGTGTGAGAGAATCGGCAGCAAGGCAACGCTGATGGCAGCGCCAACCACACCTAAGGGCAGTTGTTGAATACGGTTGGCATAGTAGAGCCAAGAGATTGCTCCCGTTCCCACTAAGGACACGATAATTGTATCAACCACCATGTTGATTTGGTAAACTCCGGCGCCTAAGACGCCCGGTGCAATGCGTTTAAACAGTGTGATGATTTCAGAATTTTTGAGTAGCTGCAAAATGTTGGTCTGGGGCTTTACTTTGACATCTATGCCACGCAAAAACCAAGAAAGCCAAAAGATTTCAATTAATCCGGCGATGGTGACACTCCATGAAATGCCGTGGGCCGGTGTTTCGCCGAAAGGAACAAAAATAAAAACCGAAATTATCATCATCAGGTTTAAGATTACCGGAGCGGCAGCCGGACCGGCAAATTTGCCAAAAGAGTTCAAAATGCCGGATTGAAAAGAAACAATTGAAATAAACAGCAAAAACGGAAAAGTAATGCGCGATAATTCAATGGATAATGACATTTTTTCGGGGTCGGAGCTAAAGCCCGGGGCCATTATCTCAACTACCCAAGGCATGCAAAACTCCATGATAATTACAAAAACGGTTAAAAATACCGCTAACACCGAAATGGCTTGCGAGGCAAAGGTGACGGCTTGTTCTTTGCCGTCGGTTACAAGTTTGTGCGAGAGCATGGGAACAAATGCAGTGGTAAAGGCGCCTTCGGCAAACAAACTCCGGAATAAGTTGGGCAATTTAAATGCGACAAAAAAAGCATCGGATATGGCACCTGCTCCCAAAAAATTGGCCAAGACCATGTCGCGCAAGAATCCGGTAATGCGACTGATGAGTGTGAAGCCGCCAAAGGTGGCGATAGACTTTAGTAAAGACATTTTGTTCCCTTAAATTGTTATTTGTTAAGGATATTTTATTGATTTTGAGATAGTATATTGTATAAAGGTTAAAAATACGAATAGAAAAAGCGTTTTATTGCCTTATTTTTAACAAAAAAATTAGCTTTATGTGTTGACAAAATATTATTTTATTGCGATAATAGACAAAAGAGATAAGAATAATAAAAATAATATCTAGGAGAAGTTTTATGGTTAATATGAACAAATTGCCGGAAGGCACAGAGTTTGCAAAGAAAGGCGGGGTTAATAGTATTGCCCGCAGCACAACTCACGAATCAGAGCCGGCTTATACTTTGGCTGCTCAGATTTTAATGTCAAGAGGTTATAAGGGTTTGGCAACCGATGTTGCTTATCAAGCCGATGCTTCAAAGAGTTTGTTATCGGCAAAAATTTTGGCTAATAATGGCGTAGAATTGCAAAGTGAAGGCTCTTATCGTAAAGTTTCTGCTGAAAAAGCCAGACAGCTTGTTAATAATATCGAGATGGGGAGAAATGTTATTTCACAAAAAGGAATTACTCGTTAATCTATTTTTTGAAATAAAACTTCTCGCTTAGCAATTTGACGAAAAACCTCCTTAAATTTTAAGGAGGCTTTTTTGTTATTGTTATTTAAAATAAAAAACCGGACCTTTCGTCCGGCTTTTTTGTGTTTTATGCCATAACTTCCGGTTTGGCGCGCTTTCTGGCTATCGGATCCAAAATTCTTTTACGCAGGCGTAAGGTTTTTGGCGTAACTTCCAAAAGCTCATCTTCCTGAATATAAGATAAGGCTTGTTCAAGTGAGAGTTTGCGCGGCGGAATAAGGTCAATCGCCTCATCTTTACCGGCGGCACGAATATTGGTTAATTGTTTTGCCTTGGTCGGGTTA
>CALXOP010000142.1 GCA_944390035.1 uncultured Alphaproteobacteria bacterium
GAAGTTTGTTGGTAGCTGCACTTACTTTATCCAAAGCTGCATCAATTGCTGCATTGGTTGACCAGTCGGTTTCAACTGTTAAGCCCAAACCTTTGGCTGAACCATCAACACCTTGAATGGTCAAAGAGGATGAACGATCTTCATTGAACACAACGGTCAAAGATTGGTCTTCGCCACCCAGCAAGTTAACACCTTTGTAACCGGCATCTTTAGCCAATTGGTCAATCTGGGTCAAAATGTCGTTATAGCGATCGACATAAGCGCCACGATTGTCTTCCAATTCACCACTGATTTTAATACCGGCACCTTCAAAGCTAATGTTAGCGGCCTCAACATCGGCACCTGCAGCAATTTCTACTTTAACCGTACCTGATGCATTATCACCGGTAACAGTGTATTTGCCTTTTAATTCAGGATCTTTGCCTGTAATAGCTGCTTGAATTTTAGTGGCTACTTTTTGAGCATCATTATCGGTATCAGCCAAGTTAACATTAACGGTGACATCACCAATGGTCAACTTAGCATTGGCATTAGTTTCTGCCTTAATTGTACCGGTAGAGACAACAGAGCTTTTATCTGCTTCATCACGAGCTTGGTTGGCAATAGCTTTTGCTTGGTCAACGAAGTCGGTGATTGAGGTAATTGCTTCATCAGCTGCTTTAATGGTAGAAATACCTTGGCCCATAGAATCCAACAATGAGCTCAAGTCGCTGGCGCGGTTGGTTAAAGATTGTGCTGTGTAATAAGATGAAGGGTTATCCAACGCAGAGTTTACTTTCTTACCCGTAGAAAGTCTTTCTTGAGTAACATCCATCAAGCTTTGAGTGTTTTGCAAGCTCAGCAAATTTGAACGCATACTTGCTGTTAATGATATATCTGACATGACTTTTCTCCATATACTGTGGAACCAATTGTTATTGTGTACACCTTACTGGTGATACAGTATTTAATGTAACACATTTTCGGCACTTTGACAATGCTTAATATAAAATACTTTTGACTTATAAATTTTTGGTTAACAAAAGCCGGTATTTTACAACCGGCTTTTTTAAGTATTAATCCTCTAACTGAAGTGTTTTACCAAAGAGCTCTTTTTCCTTCTTAACCAGCTTATCGGCATTTTTGATGGCTGCGTAAAAATCGTTATTGAGCACACAATCGCTTATGGCTGCAATGTAAGGAATTAGACTCGGCGCTGCATTTTGCAAATCGCGCACATATTCCAAATACATTTTTTGCAGCGGTGTGGGGTCTTTGGCTAAATACATTTGTTGGACAATGAAATATACTCTTTTACTCGGGGTATTGGCCTCCGACTCGCGTAAGATAAACTTTTCGCGCAAAATCGGAACATTTCCCTCAATATAAAAACGCGTGCGTTCGTTGTCATTGGTAATTAAAGACTCGCCGATTATTATGCTTTCATGGGGCTTTAGTTCTATTTTCAGAGGCATTGCCTACTCCTTTGGATGTTTATAATTCTGTTTCATTATATAAAACTTTTATTTTTTTTTGCAAATCTTTATTTTCTCGTGTATAACTTTCTCAAAATATAACTTTAAGGACTAATCTTATGCCTGATGTCAGCCAACTTCTTTCTAAAACCGAAAAGAAATATTATTTGCAAGCACTCGCTTTTGTACTTAACATGAATAAAAAAGATTCTAACTCTATTGCCGAGTATCTCAAAGCACAAGCCGAAGAAGCCGGCGTGTCGGAGGCAACGCTTGCACAAATCAAGCTCAATATCGATGAAGAAAAACTCACCAAAGAGCTGGCTAAAATTACATCCATTAAAACCAAGCGTTTTATTTTGCGCGAGATGATTTTGCTTGCCATTGCCGACCACGAAGTAAAAGATGAAGAAATTGAAACTTTGCACAGAATCGGACATGCAATGGATATTGCCGAAGCTAAAATTAATGAATTTTTTATTTGGGCGGCACAAGGTTTGGAGTGGCAGTTGCAGGGAATTAAGCTCGTTGAGGAAGATTTATAAACAAAATGCCTAATTTTGAACCACCGATTATGACCATTAAAGGAGCCAAACTCAGTTTTGGCTCTAATCAATTATTTAGCAATGTAGAACTCTATATTAACCGTGGCGACAAAATTTGTTTGGTCGGCAGAAACGGCTCGGGAAAGTCAACCTTGCTTAAGGTTATTTCCGGCGTGATTGAAGCCGATGACGGCGAAATTTTTATTCAACCCGGTATCAAAATCTCATATATGCCGCAAGATCCCGATTTTTCAAATTTCAAAACTTTGCGGGAAGTGGTGTTGTCGGGGTTAGATGATGAGCAAAAAAATCAAGAATACAAAGCCGATATGCTCATTGAACAATTCTCTATTCGCGAAAATCAAGACCCTGAGCAAAGTTCCGGCGGCGAACGGAAAAAAGCCGCTCTGGCCAAGGCTCTTATCGGCGAACCCGATATTTTGCTTCTGGACGAGCCGACCAACCATTTGGATATGCCCACTATTGAAAAATTGGAAAAAATTATTACCGATTTCAGAGGCGCGGTAATTGTGATTAGCCATGACAGAATGTTTTTGAGCAATGTGTCAAAAACTACCTTTTGGCTGGACAGAGGAATTTTGCGCCGCAACAACAAAGGTTTCAAATTTTTTGAAGAGTGGCAAGAACAATGTATTGACCAAGAAATTATTGAGCAAAAATACTTAAACAAAAAAATTGAAGAGGAAACCGAGTGGTTGCACAAGGGGGTTACGGCCAGACGCAAACGCAATATGGGTCGCCTGCGCCGTTTGCAACAGCTGCGCCAAGAAAGAAAAGAGCAAATTAAGCAAGTCGGCTCCGTTGATTTGGAAATTCAAAATACCGAATTTCGCTCCAAGCTGGTGATTGAGGCCAAGCATGTGTGCAAGTCGTTTCAAGGACGTGATATTGTTAAAGATTTTTCGACCCGCATTATTAAAGGCAACAAAATCGGCATTGTCGGACCAAACGGCGCCGGAAAAACAACGCTGATTAAACTTCTGACCAAAAGATTAGAACCTGACAGCGGTTTTGTGCGGATGGGAAAAAATTTGGAAGAAGCCTATTTTGACCAAAACCGCGTTACGCTTGACCCCAAAAAAACTCTGTGGAAAACACTTTGCGGTGAAGGTGACCATATTTGGGTCAGAGGACAATATCGACATGTGGTTGCTTATCTGAAAGACTTCTTATTTAAGCCGGAACAGGCGCAATGTCCGGTTTCTGCCTTATCCGGCGGTGAGAAAAACCGCTTGATGTTAGCGGTTGCTTTGGCGAAACAATCCAACTTTTTGGTATTGGACGAGCCGACCAATGATTTGGATATGGATACGCTTGATTTGTTGCAAGAGGTTTTGATGGAATATGACGGTACGATTTTGCTCGTTAGCCACGACCGCGACTTTTTGGACAGAGTTGTATCTTCCATCATTTATATGAAGGGTGACGGAACTGCGGTTGAGCATGCCGGAAGTTACAGCGAACTCTTAGAAAAATTAAAGAACAAACCCGTGGCGGAAGATAAAAAGCCTCAGGCTAAAACTCTTAGCAAACCTCTCGGCAATGAGGCGCAAAAAAAACAAACCAAGCTCAGCTACAAACAACAGCGATTGCTAGAAGTGTTGCCCAAAACCATTGAAGATTTGGGCAAAGAAATTAAACAAATAGAAGATGAGCTTTCAAACCCAAATCTTTATACCGATAACCCCGAAAAATTTGACCAGCTCACCCAGCGTTTGAGTCAGGCGCAAAATGAAGTAAGTGAGGCCGAAAACCAATGGCTCGAGATTCAAATTTTGCAAGAAGAATTAAGTGCTGATTAATTGTGTTGATACTTATAAAGCGTATCTTTGACGGCGGCTTTCATCGGTGCAATCAAATTTAGTTCTGCATCTGAAATTTGCTCAACATTTTGCTGTTGTTGCTGTTGGTGTATCATATTCTCAATCCCGCTCATTTGCGAGGTGAGTTTGGGGTCAGGGATGACATTTTGCGCTTGTTGAACCGATAATTCCTCATATTGTTTGGACAGGTCGGCTATCAGGGCATTGCTTTGCTCTTGTTGGTCAAGCGTTTTCAGAATCGCACGCAGGCGTTGTTCTACATAGAAAAATCGCTTCGGATACCAGAGGCGGCGCAGTAACCACTCTTTGGCCTCATCTGACAGGTTGTCTTCGGGAGCGCCCGAGGCTAAAGATACCGGACGTTTGCCCAGTTCACTTATATTTTGTTGCATATAATCCGCCCAAACCGGCAAAAAAGCCTTTAGTTCAGACTCGCTGATTTCTTTGGAGGTCGGGTTGGGAATAAGGGCGTAATTTATGGCGTTTTTGGCTTGATAGCCGTCGTATAACTTTATACCACCCCATAAGGCCAAGAGGACGATAATGATTTTGGTGAAGCTTATCTTTTTTTTGTTTTTGGATTTGGGCATTTTACCACCGCAAATTAGAGATGACAAAATCCGGATAGGCATCAAAATTGGTGGCAAGTTCACGCGTTTTGGCAACATCGGGAATATAGCCCTCGCCTAAGAAATTTACATGTACACCCTTGGAGACCAAAACCGAAGCCACACCCAATAAATTTGCACCTTTGATGTCGGTGGCAATATTGTCGCCGATAACCATTACCGTTTCTTTTTTAACGTCGGGAATACCATCTAACCCATAAGCTAAAATTTTGGCATCAGGCTTGCCTAAGGTAATGATTTTTCCGCCCAAAACCGCATATTGTTCGGCTACGGCTCCGGGTGCGAGGCTGATTTCGCCGTCTTTGTAACTTGAGGTATCATTACCGGCACAAACAAAAGGAATCCCTAAACCGGCGGCGTGTTCCAAAACAGGCAGATAATCTTCTATCGTATCCGTGTTTTTGGCAACCGAATTCATATACAAAAACTCTGCCTTGGCAACATTGTCGGTTTGAAAATAGTCAAGACCGGAAAAAACACCTTTATCGGATTGGTCACCCAAAAGGTAGTAAGTAGTTCCCAGAGCGGCAAAGTCGCCTTGGCGGGATTTAAATTTATAGTGCAAGATTTCTCCGGCAGTGACAACCGCGTCAAATACAGCAACCGGAACTTTATTGGCGTTCAGATATTTGACCAGAGATGCTACTCTTAAAGATGTATTGGAGAGCAAGACAATGTGTTTTCCGGCTCTTTTCATTCCGATAAGGGCATCAACGGCCTCTTTTTTGATGCCGGCGCCATCGCTTAAAACACCGTTAAATCCGACAATGATGGCATTGTACGGGTCGATTACTTTAGAAACATTTACTATCGGTTTTATCATTTTTATCATAGTTGCTTCTGCCTTTTGCTTATTTGGCGATTTTATTATTGTTTATTTTAGCCATAAGTTATTAAAAATTTGCTAGCAATACAATGCTTTTTTTCAAAAAAAAAGACGAAAGTTTGTCTCTTTCGTCTTTTTGGTAAGTGTTCGTTCAAAAGAACAAATCGCGTTCGCCTTTTTGAACCAAAGAAAGTTTTTGAGCTAACTTTTCTTTCAAGGGGTTGCTTTCAGGCATTTGCTCAAGTTCGCGCTTGATTGCCTGAAGTGCTTTTTGCTTGGTATCGGCCGAGGCGTAGTCTTGCACATATTCACTCAAGGTCAAAATGGCATTGGGTGTGCAAAACCACTTTACAAAGCCGGGGATGGCAAATTCCATAAAATGTTCTCCGGTTCGTCCCAGACGATAGCACCCCGTGCAGAAAGACGGCAAAAATCCGGCTTCGCACAATTCACCGATAACGCTATCAAGGCTGCGGTTGTCGCTTAACACAAACTGGCTTTTTGCGGCCGAATCTTGTGCATTATGCAACGCATAAGCCCCAACACCGATGTCGGAACCGGCATCTATTTGGCTCACACCATAGCTGATTGCCTCGTTGCGCAGAGCAACCGGTTCACGCGCGGTCAATATCATTCCCGTGTAAGGAATGCTCAACCGAATACAAGCAATCATGTGCATAAAGTCCTCATCACTCGGCGCATAAGGCGGGTGATTGGCATAGTCCGTACCGATTGCCGGCTCAATTCTGGGAAACGAAATGGTGTGTGGCCCAACACCGAACTTTTCTTCCAGGTGGATGGTATGATAAAGCATGGACAGAGCCTCATAACGGTAGTCATAAAGCCCGATGAGCGCGCCCATACCGACATCATCTATACCTGCTTCAAATGCCCGGTCAAAAGCATACAACCGCCAGAGATAATTGGCCTTCAGTCCTGAGGGATGAACGGATTTGTAAGTGGGCTCGTGGTAGGTTTCCTGAAAAATTTGGTAGGTTCCGATACCTGCGGCTTTAACCGTTCTAAATCCTTCAACATCTAAGGGAGCGGCATTGATATTGACCCGGCGAATTTCGCCTTTGCCCTCTTTGGTGGCATAGACTTTTTTGACCGTTTCGGCTATGAATTCCGGCGTATAAAGCGGATGTTCCCCATAAACCATTATCAGCCTTTTGTGGCCGTGGTTTTCCAAAATTCGAACCTCTTGTTCAAGCTCCTGCAGAGACAGAGTTTTACGCACCTGTGCGGTGTTTGATTGTCTGAAACCGCAATAAGAACAATCGTTGATGCATAAATTGCCGACATACAACGGGGCAAAAAGCACAATGCGATTGCCGTAGATGAGTTTTTTCAACTCCTTGGCGCCGGCTTTGATTTCGGCTCGCAATTCGGGCGTGCGAACATTGAGCAACAGAGCCATTTCTTTGGGCTCGAGGCGCTGTTTGGATAACGACTTGGCAATAATCTCACGAATTTGGGACTTGTCTTCCGATGTGTGCTCTAAGAGAGCGTGAATCTCTTGCTCAGGAATAA
>CALXOP010000143.1 GCA_944390035.1 uncultured Alphaproteobacteria bacterium
CCAGAGCCGCTGTCATCCACCACATTAAGATTTTGCGCCTGCACCCAACCACTTTCCAAAACGAAAGTCATCACCAAAGCTAATCCGCCTCTCAGCATTTTTATTTTCCTCATTTTAAACAAACCTACAACAAAGATAATCCTCATTAGCACAAAAACAAGGCGGAGAAACAAAATTTCTCCGCCTTGCAACTACTTGTAACGTGTTTTTCTAAGATTAGATTAAACGCATTGTATCTTGGGCAATAACCAATTCTTCATTAGTCGGCACCACAAATACTCTGACTTTAGAACCTTTCTTGGAAATTTCTATTTTCTCACCGCGCTTGCTGTTGGCTTCTTCATCAAGCTCAATCCCCAAATAAGCCAAACGCTCGCACAGCATTTTACGCACCATCGGAGAATTTTCACCAATACCGGCCGTAAAGGCAATCGCATCTACACCGCCCAAAACAGCGATATAGCTACCGATAAAGCGTAAAATTGTGTGAATATAAACATTAGTTGCCGTAATGGCGTCTTCATGTCCGGCCAAACAAGCTGCTTCCACATCGCGGTTATCCGAATAGCCGCAAAGTCCGAGCATGCCGCTTTCTTTGTTCAACAAACGATTAACATCATCAATGCTTTTACCTTGCGTTTTCATAATGTGCAACGGAATATACGGGTCAATATCGCCGCAACGCGTACCCATCATCACACCGGCCAAAGGCGTAAAGCCCATAGACGTATCAACGCACTTACCGTTTTCAACCGCCGAAATCGAAGCCCCGTTTCCAATATGGCAAACAATAATTTTGCCTTCTTTTCCGATTAACTTAGCAACTTCTTTAGAAACATAATAGTGAGAAGTACCATGAGCACCATAACGACGAATTTGATATTTGGTATATTGCTCTAATGGCAATGGATAAAGATAAGCCTCCGGTTTCATACTCTGGTGGAAAGCCGTATCAAAAACCACAACTTGTTTAACATCCGGAATCAAAGCCTTCATAGCCTTCAAACCAAGAACGGCTGCCGGATTATGTAGCGGAGCCAAAGCTGACAATTCATCGATTTGGTCAATAACTTTATCGGTCACGAAGGTAGATTCTTTAAAGATAGAACCGCCTTGAACGATTCTGTGTCCGACACCGGCCAATTCGCTCATACTGTTGAGAGCGCCGTTCAACAACAAAGCAAATACCTCGCGAATAGCCTCTTGGTGCGATGGCAAATCAACGTTTTTGGTAATTTTATCATTATCACCGATTTTAATGGTAACAAACGAATTATCAATTCCGATACGGTCAGCCAAACCTTTAGCAATAACTTCGTACTTATCGCCATCAACCCCAAAAAGTTGATACTTCAAAGAAGATGACCCAGAGTTCAAAACCAAAATTTTTTTCATACCACTATCCTTATAAGTAAGATTAAGACAAATGAACCGATTGCAAAGCGGTAATGGCAATCATACCGACAATATCTTCAACCAAAGCACCTCGGGACAAATCATTAACCGGAGCGTTCAGGCCTTGCAGCATCGGACCGTAAGATTCGCAGCCGCCGATTCTCTGCAAGAGTTTGTAACCGATATTTCCGGCATCCAAATTCGGGAAGATTAAAACTTTTGCTTTTCCGGCAACATGGCTGTCCGGCGCTTTTTTGTGAGCCACAACATCGTTCAATGCAGCATCGGCTTGCATTTCACCGTCCAGTTCAATACCCTTACCGGCATATTCTTCGGTTTTCAGAGCTTCTTGCGCCATAAGCGTTGCGCGTTTTACCTTATCAACCGAGTCGCCTTTACCTGAACTTCTGGTCGAATAAGACAACATGGCGATTTTCGGTTCAATTCCGAATTGCAAAGCGGTTTCGGCACTGGTTAATGCAATGTCGCACAATTCTTTATCCGTCGGGTCAATCACCACGGCACAGTCAGACAACAAATAAGCCTCACCGTCTTTAACCGAAATCAAAGCCGCCGACACGCCTCTGTCTTTGTGTGCCGATTTAATAATTTGCAAAGCCGGACGAACGGTATCTGCGGTTGAGTGATTAGCCCCCGAAAGCATTCCGTCGGCATCACCGGCTTTAACCATCAATGTTCCGAAATAATTATAGTTTTTGGCCGTCTCTTGAGCTTGTTCCTCGGTCATACCTTTAGCTTTTCTGAGCTCAAACAACAACTTTGCATAGTCTTGCAATTTGGGAGAATTTTCCGGCTTTATAACCGAAATACGGTTCATGCTCCAATTATTCTTGGCAAAATATTCTTTAATTTGGGTTTCATCACCCAAAATAATTAAGTTGGCAGCCTCTTCTTCGGCCATAATATGCGCAGCCTTTAAAATGCGTTCGTCTTCACCTTCGGGCAAAACGATAGTTTTTTGGTATTGTTTGGCTTTTTGCACCAAATTATTCAAATACTTGCTAGTAATCATAACAATGAACCTTTTCAAATGAAATTTAAGAGATTATTTTTTTAGTAATAAACAACAAACTCTCATAAAAGTCCACCAAGAAATTGCCTCTTGCATATACAAATATCGGACTTCTCGGAAAAAACTTTTGCTTTTTATTGCAAACTGCACTATCATCGGCACAAAAATAAAACCTGACAAATAAAGGACACAAAAAAATGGAAAGAACGCTCTCTATCATCAAACCAGACGCCACCACCCGCAACATCACGGGAAAAGTCAATACCATGATTGAGGAAGCAGGCTTAAAAATTGTGGCACAAAAACGCATTTGGCTCTCAGAGTCCCAAGCCGAAGAATTTTACATTGAGCACAAAGACAAAGCCTTTTTTGCAAGTCTGGTAGAATTTATGACCTCTGCCCCGATTGTCGTTCAGGTTTTGGAAGGCGAAAATGCCATTGAGCACTATCGCAAAATTATGGGTGCAACCAATCCGGCCGTTGCCGAGGAAGGCACAATCCGCAAAACTTTTGCTTTATCGATTGATAAAAACACCGTCCATGGGTCCGATTCTCCAGAATCCGCCCAAAGAGAAATCAACTTTTTCTTCTCAAGAGTTGAAATTGTCGGATAAAGGAGAGATTCGTGTCTAAACTTTTTGCTCCTTTTGTGTTATTTGCACTTATGCTTTTCAGCTCTCCGCTCCGCGCTGAAGACATGAGTTTGTATGATGTTGAAATCCGTGTTGACATCACGGCCGAAAACGCTTCTGCCGCCCGCGAAAAGGCCATGAGCGATGCCAATCGCCAGGCTGTTATGACCGTTGCCGGCCGGCTGACCACCCCCGAAGGCACAAAAGTCCTAGACCACCTCAACAACAACCAAATTCTCAACTTTATCAAAGAAGTCACGGTTGAAGATGAAAAAGTCTCCGATGTACGCTACATGGCCAAGCTCAAGGTCACCATCAATGCCGACATTCTCAAAGCCTACTTATCCGAAAAAAATGCCCCCTTTGCCTTGGTTGAAGAGAGCAAAATCATCATAATCCCTTTGTTTAGAGAATTTCGCACGGATTCGCCCCTCTTATGGGAAGAAAACAATCCTTGGCGTCAGGCATGGATAAACAATCCGCTCACCTCCGGCCCGATAAAAATTTCTGCCTTAGGCGATGAAGCGCGCCAACAAATCACCGCGGCCCAGGCTCTGCAAATGAACGGAATCATTCTGGACCAAATTGCCGGCAACAATCAAACCCGCAACATTTATATTGCCGATGCCACCTATGACGGCATTGATGGGCTGGAAATTACCCTTTCAAGCTATGCCAACGGCGCACAAAATGTCATCAAAGTTCCGGGAATAAGAAGTCCGCAACTCTTTATGGACGGCGTTCAAAAAGTTAAAGAATATCTGATTGGTCAAGCCCAACAACAAACGCTGGCCGTCAACACCGCCGCGCAAGAGATTACGGTGTTATACACTTATGCCAACCTGCGCGATTGGGTTAATCTGCAAAAGGCAATCAAATCTTCATCCGGCGTCACTGACTTAACAACCGACGCTCTGGGCAACGGCAACGCTCAATTCAAAATCAAATTTAACGGCACTTTTGACAGATTACAAAGAGCCTTACGCGACAAAAGATTAAACCTAACCGCCTATGATGGATTCTATAATCTGGAACGTTACTAAAACCAAAGAGGAGAACAGACCATGGTTTTTCAAAAAAAAGAAAACCGCAACTGGGTATTTTGGCTAACGCTTTTTGTTTTGTTTTGCATAGCGGTTTATGCCCTCAAGTCGGTATTGCTCCCCTTTGTGGCAGGCATAATCATCGGTTATTTGCTTGACCCTTGGGCCTCTTATTTTGAAAAGCACGGTATGAACCGAACTTTAGCCACTTTTTTGGTATTGTTCTTAGTCATCATCATCATGATACCGGCGTTGCTGATTCTCTTTGGAATTATTGATGAACAAATCGGTCGTTTTCTAAATGCACTTCCGCAATATATTTCCAGCTTCTTAAAAAAGATAGAACCGATTATTCAGGAGCTGCAAGCCCGTATTCCCTCACTTGAAGCCGATAAAATCAAAGAATACATCCGGAGCAATATGTCCAACGGTCTCAAAATTTTCGGTTCACTTATCCGAAGCATCATCAGCAGCGGATTCGCCTTTTTCAATCTGTTGTCATTGTTGCTGATTACCCCGGTTGTAGCTTTCTATATGCTCCGCGATTGGGACACCTTCATTGCCAAAGTTGACAGTTTGCTTCCGGTAAAATCTCAAGATTCGATTAGAGCTCAAGCCAAAGAAATTGATAAAACGCTTGCCGGTTTCATCCGTGGTCAATTAAGCGTCTGCCTTATTTTAGGATCTTACTATTCTCTAGGCCTCTATTTTGTCGGATTAGAGCTTGGCGTTGTAGTTGGCTTTATGGCCGGAATCATTTCCTTTATTCCTTATATCGGCAGTATTTCGGGCTTTGTTGTCAGTATGGGAATTGCGCTGGCTCAGTTTGACAGCCTAACGCCGATTCTTCAGGTTGTTGCCGTCTTTTTGAGCGGACAATTTATTGAAGGCAACTTTCTCACTCCGAAATTGGTGGGAGACAACGTCGGTCTTCATCCGGTATGGGTTATGTTTGCTTTGCTTGCCGGCGGTGTTTTATTAGGCTTTTTAGGCTTAATGATAGCCGTTCCCGTTGCGGCAATCATCGGTGTTTTAATCCGCCACGCCATAGACAATTATAAGCAAAGTGATTTGTATTTGGAATAAATCGGCAAAAACTCTGCGAAAAGTCGCAAACTCACTCAGTTTCTTAAGACTTATTTTAGAATTGCAAACTATGATAAACTCCAAAATCATCTATCATCAAAGGGGTTGTCATGTTATATGCTTTACTCACTTCCGCAGACACACTCATCATCAGAGCCATTGCGGCATTTTTCATCGCCTTGGGCTTATCGCTCATTTTTGGCGAAAGACTAATTAATTTTTTGCACCATCATCAAAGCAAAGGACAACCCATCCGTGAAGACGGCCCGCAAAGCCATTTACTGACCAAAAAAGGCACACCGACCATGGGCGGCTTACTGATTTTGGGCACCACAACGCTGGCCACCTTGCTCTGTGCCAACCTGCAAAATCCCTTTATTTGGATTTGTTTGCTGGTCTTGCTGATTTATGGCACCACCGGTTTTGTTGATGACTATGTCAAAGTCACCAAACAAACCTCCAATGCCATGACCGCTAAAATGAAATTGGTTTTACAATTCAGCACTGCTTTAATTGCCGTAGGCGTCATCTCTTATGCCACCCCCGAACCTTATCGTTATAGTCTGACAATTCCTTATTTTAAGGATTTGGCACTTAACCTTTGTTGGTTTTATATTCCCTTTGCAATGATTGTGATTGCCGGCGCCTCCAATGCCGTTAATTTAACCGACGGATTAGACGGCTTAGCCTCAGGCTTGCTCATTTTGAGTTTTGGTGCGTTTTTGATTTTTGCCTACACTTGCGGCACGGCCATTGCACCGGAATTTACCGCTTTTGTAATTCCTTCTGCCGGAGAAATCTGCGTTTTGTGCGCTGCCGTAATTGGAGGATGCTTGGGCTTCTTGTGGTTTAACGCTCCCAAAGCACAAGTATTTATGGGCGACACCGGTTCTCTTTCTTTAGGCGCACTTTTAGGCACCATTGCCGTCATGACCAAACACGAAATTCTGTTAGCCATAGTCGGCGGGGTTTTTGTTATGGAAACAATTTCGGTTATGATTCAAGTTGCCTATTTCAAAAAAACCGGAGGCAAACGCTTTTTCAAAATGGCACCGATTCACCACCATTTTGAGCAATCAGGTTGGCCCGAAACCACCGTCACCATCCGTTTTTGGATTATTGGTTTTATCTTAGCGGCCTTAGGGTTGTGCAGTTTGTTATAAGCGGAGGAGCGAGTGTTTACATTTTCACGCAACAGTCGTTCTCAACTTGCCAACTGGTGGTGGACCGTTGACAAAGTCTTGCTCACGCTCATCACCATTCTCATCCTCATTGGAATATTTCTAAACTTTTCGGCCAGTCCGGCTGTTGCCAGACGCATTGGCGCGGAGAGTTTTCACTTTGTCAAACGCCAACTGGTATTCATCCCGTTAGCCATTGGATTGATGCTCTACCTCTCAATGCAAAATTTGCGTTTTATCCGCCGCACCGCCATTATCGGATACGTCATTGCCATGATTTTAATGGTACTCACCTTATTTTGGGGTGAAGAGACCAAAGGTGCCTCACGTTGGATAAGAGTTCTTGGCTTTTCGCTCCAACCCTCCGAATTCATCAAACCGACTTTTGCGGTTGTTGCCGCCTGGCTGTTTGATGCCCAAAAAAAATATCAAGATATTCCGGGAACACTCCTTTCATCCATTTTATTTGCTCTCACCCTCACCCTATTATTACTCCAACCTGATATTGGTATGTCTTTTGTCGTAACGGTTATTTGGGGATTTCAACTTTTCTTAAACGGCCTGTCACTGATACTGGTTGGTTTTGCCATTTTAGCCGGTATTTTGGCATTGGTAGTGGCGTTTTTTGTCTTTCCGCACTTTCACACACGTGTCATGCAATTTGTTGCCTCAGAAAACGAAGTCAGCTACCAAGTCAAAAAAGCCATGGAAGCCTTTGAAAACGGCAACCTCTTTGGACGAGGCCCCGGCGAAGGCGTCGTCAAGCTCAATATTCCGGATGCCCATACCGACTTTATTTTTGCGGTCGCCGGTGAAGAATTTGGTTTGATTTTATGTTTAATTTTGGTAGGATTATTTGCAGCCATAGTTATTCGTTCTATGCTCATCTCGCTAAAAGATAACAATTTATTTATTATTTTATCATCGGCAGCATTGTCAGCCTCATTTGGGTTACAAGGAATAATCAACATGGCATCCACCCTGCACCTAATTCCGACCAAAGGAATGACTTTGCCGTTTATTTCTTACGGTGGTTCATCCATTTTAGCCACCTCATTGGGAATAGGGATGTTATTGGCCATAACACGTAAAAACGTACACGCGGAGGATAAAGATGAAGCAGACTAAAGATAAAAAACCGCTCATTATTTTAACAGCCGGCGGCACGGGAGGACACGTCTTTCCTGCCGAATCTCTGGCCGAAGAACTATTCCAACGCGGATTTGACTTAGCACTTGTCACCGACGCACGCGGCAAAAACAACTACCATGGCAAATTAAACGAAATTCCCAATTATTCGGTTTTGTCGGGTCCTTTAGTTGGCAAGTCAAAATTCACCAAAATCAAAAATTTGTTCAAAACATGCCTTGGCATTGTGCAAGCCGGATTTCTCTTATTGCGCAAAAAGCCGGTATGCGTCGTCGGCTTTGGCGGTTATGCATCTTTTCCTTGTTGTATGGCTGCAATTTTGCTGGGAATAGATTTGGTTGTCCACGAGCAAAATTCGGTCATGAGCCGCACCAATCGTTTTTTGAGCAAATATGCCTCCCTCATTGCCCAAAGTTTTCGCAATGCCAAATACACCCCGTTGCATGTCAAAAGCATTGTAACCGGTATGCCGATTCGTAAAGCCATCGCCGCACTCAACGGCAATGCCTATCCTAAGCTCAAAGATGAAAAATTTAATTTATTGATTATCGGTGGTTCTCAAGGCGCAAAAATTTTCGGGGAAGTTATTCCGCAAGCTATTCAACTTTTGCCTGAAAATCTACGCCACAATTTGCACATTACCCAACAATGCAAAGCCGAAGACATCCCCGCCGCGCAAGCAATTTATACCGAGAGCGGATGTCATGCCGACATAGCCCCTTTCTTTTCCAATATGCCGGAACTCTACACCCAATCACATTTAATTATTTCCCGCGCCGGCGCCTCCTCTGTATTTGAAATTGCCGCTGCCGGACTTCCCTCTATTCTTATTCCACTGCCCACCGCTGCCGACGACCACCAAACCGCCAACGCCAAATACATTACGGACTTTAACGGCGGGCTGGCCGTTTCACAAAAAGAATTCACGCCCGAACACTTAGCCAAGATATTGGAAGATTTAATGTTGCACCCCGAACGCCTGCAACAAATGTCTTTAAGCATCAGACGTTCAGCCATTACGGATGCCGCCACACGCTTGGCCGATGCCATTGAAAAAGAAATTATATTCCAACGCTAGGAGAGCACTATGTTACACCTATTCCGCCGTAGCCTCATCGACATTCTTCCGCATATACGCGGCAAATATCAAAAAGACGTACCTTTAAGCAAGCACACCTGGTTTGGCGTCGGCGGCCCGGCAGAAGTAATGTTTCACCCGCAAGATGCCGAAGATTTAAGCTATTTTATCCGCACCAAGCCCTATAATTTACCGCTCTGTATTATTGGCGGCGGCAGCAATCTTTTGGTCAGAGACGGGGGCATTCCGGGAGTTGTCATCAAACTTGACAGCCCGGCCTTTCGCAAAATCACGGTTGAAGGCAACCTCATCACTTGCGGTGCCGGAGTAAAAAATGCCGAGCTCAAAAAGGTCATGTTAGAGCACGAATTGGGCGGATTGGAATTTTTATGTTCAATTCCTGGCGTCATTGGCGGTTCGGTCAAGACCAATGCCGGCTGTTTTGGCTCTGAAGTCAAAGATGTAATCGCCAAAGCCACAATCATCAACGGCGCCGGAGAAATTAAAGAAATCGGCGTTGAAGATTTGTTACTCTCCTATCGCAGCAGTTTCTTCCCCGATGACTGGATAATCATATCCTTAACGCTAAAAGCCACACCCACACCGGCCGCAGAAATTCGCAAAAAATTAGAAGAACAAAAAGCCTACCGGCTCAAAAAACAACCGTGCAATGCCAAAACTGCCGGTTCCACTTTCAAAAACCCCGAAGGTCTAAAAGCCTGGGAGCTCATTCAAAAATCGGGTTGCAAAGATTTAAGCGTCGGCGGCGCCAAAGTCTCAGATATTCACTGCAATTTTTTAATCAACACCGGACACGCCACCGCCAAAGACATTGAAACTTTGGGCGAAACCATCATCCAACGCGTCAAACAAAAGACCTCCATCACTCTTGAGTGGGAAATCAAACGTTTGGGAATACAAAAATAAGCCATGCCAGAAAAAAAGACTTCCACAATCGCACCGGCAGCCGCCGTGAGCATTCCGACCCGCATCAGCCTTCCCAAAGAATGGCCGTTTCGCCTTGCGGGCAATCTCTTTTTTCTGGCCTTAATTTGTGCCTTGGCCTCAGCCATCATCACCATCAAAACCAACCTCATCGGCCGCAAACTGACCGACCTCAGCACGGAGTTTTATAACTACACCAGTCACATTGGGTTCACGCTTGACGACATTATTGTTTCCGGACGCCACAAAACCTCCAAACAAGAGCTCAAAAACACCTTGCAGCTCAATCGCGACAGCAACATCCTCACACTTGATTTGCAAGACATAAAACTCAAACTTGAGCAACTTCCGTGGATTCGCAAAGCCGAGCTCAGCCGCCACTATTTTCCAAATATTTTGCAAATTGACTTAGAAGAAAGAGAAGTTGAAAGCCTCTGGCAAATTAACAACCAATTTCACCCGATAGACCGTGACGGTCATGTGATAGACGCGCCCTATACCTCGCCGCACCCGATATTATTAATTGTCGGAGAAGGAGCCCCGGAAAATATTCCGCAGTTAATGCAAATTATTTCTGCCGACAAAGAAATTTTCTCTCGTATCAAAGTTGCCAATTTCATCTCCGGCAGAAGGTGGAATTTAATCTTAGACAACATAGAAAACGGCATTACCATTAAACTTCCGGCACAAGGTATCGAACAAGCCTGGAAAAAATTGGTAAAATTAAACACCTCGCAAGGACTTCTTAAACGTAAATTAACTATAATTGATTTAAGATTCCCCAATAAAGTAATCGTAAAATTGGGCAAAATGACCAAAGAGGAGCGCGAGCACCTTAAAGAAGTCAAAGAAAGCCTGATGTAACAAGCCAAACGAGGGATACATTGACACATTCATTTAACCGCCTGACCACCATAGCCGCGTTAGACATAGGCTCATCAAAAGTTTGTTGCCTGATAGCAAAAATCAGCCGCGATAAAAAGATTAACGTGGTTGGCTACGGTTATAATGCCTCCAAAGGCATCAAAAACGGCATTGTGACCGATATTAATCAAGCCACCTTATCGGTTTGCAACGCGGTTGAAACGGCAGAACAAATGGCCAATGAGCGCATTAACCGCGTAATTATCAATATCTCCGGCGACCGCATCAAGAGCAACATCAAAAGTGCCACAATTGCCATCAATCGCAACCGTCCGGTCAATGATTTAGACATCAAAAAAGTCATCGAAAAAGGCATCAACAAAATAAACGTTGAAGACAACGAGCTCATCCACTGCCTGCCCACCAATTATCGCCTTGACTTGGGCGAAGAGATAAAGGATCCGCGCAATATTTATGGTGAAAATTTATCTGTCAACATCTTGCTGGGGATGGTTCCGGATATTCAGTTCAAAAATCTGTCCACCGTAATGGAAAATGCGCATCTTGAAATTGCCGAAAAAGCCTTTTCTGCTTATGCCTCGGGCTTAGCTTGTTTGGTTGACGACGAAAAAGAAATCGGTGCCTCAATTGTTGATATCGGCGGCGGCACCACCAACATTGCCACCTTTAAGCACGGCTACCCGATTGCCTTTTCTTCCATTGGTGTCGGCGGCAACAACGTCACCAACGACATTGCCTGGGGTTTAACCACCTCTTTCACCCATGCCGAAAGGCTAAAAACCTTGCATGGCTGTGCTTTTATGACCTCACAGGACAAAGAAGATTTAATTAATGTTTATCCCGTTGGTGAGGAAGATGACAGCCTCATTAAACAAGTTCCCAAAGCGGAGTTAATCAGCATTATCACCCCGCGAATTGAAGAGATATTTGAGCTTGTCAACAAAAAGCTCTGCGAACACGGCCTCAAAGACATTTCATCGCACCGTGTTGTCCTCACCGGCGGCGGGGCCCAATTATCGGGGATTCGCGATGTTGCCACCATGATACTTGACAAGCAAGTTCGTATTGGCCGTCCCAAAAACGTTCTCAACCTCCCTGATAATTTATATAATCCGTGTTTTTCGACTGCCGTCGGCTTATTGCTGTTTGCCCTTAACTACAGCGAGCGCAAGCCCAACAAAATCATCAGCAAGCCGGTAGCCGGCAATTCTGGCCTCAGCCGCATTATGACCTGGTTCAAGCAAAGTTTTTAATTTTTTTTCCAACCTCTTTTGTGCAGTGCAAAAGAGGTTTTTTATAAATTTGCAAAAAAATCAAAATTAAAAAAAGTTAGTAACCAAAACTTAATTTATTTTGCGTATGCTATACACAATTAAAGTAAAATTTTTGGAGTAAGAAATACAATGTCAATCAAATTAGCCGTACCAGAAGCCAACGTCATGCACTTAAAACCGAGAATTTCCGTTATCGGCGTCGGCGGAGGCGGCGGAAATGCCGTCAACAACATGATTGACCAAAATTTGGAAGGTGTTGACTTTATTGTTGCCAACACCGATGCGCAAGCCTTAGCCCATTCCAAAGCCAGCCGCAAAATTCAATTAGGTCTGGAAACCACTATGGGTTTGGGTGCCGGCGCTCGTCCCGAAGTTGGACGCATGGCCGCCGAAGAAGCCAAAGAAGAAATTGAAAAAGAATTAGAAGGCGCCAACATGGTATTTATCACTGCCGGCATGGGTGGTGGTACCGGTTCAGGTGCAGCTCCGGTTGTAGCACGCCTTGCCAAAGCCAAAGGTATCTTAACCGTCGGCGTTGTCACCAAACCGTTCCAGTTTGAAGGTCGCAAACGCATGGAAACAGCTGAAGCCGCCGTTGAAGACTTCACCAATTCGGTCGATAGTATCATTATTATTCCAAACCAAAATTTGTTCCGCGTTGCCGACAAAAAAACCACTTTAGCCGATGCCTTCATTATGGCCGATAATGTTTTGTATGCCGGTGTTCGTTCCATCACCGACTTAATGATGATGCCGGGCTTAATCAACTTGGACTTTGCTGATATTAAAAGCATCATGGAAGACAAAGGCAAAGCCATTATGGGCACGGGCGAAGCCGAAGGTGAAGAACGAGCCATCAAAGCTGCCGAACAAGCTCTGGCCAATCCTTTGCTGGACGATTGTTCAATGCACGGTGCCAAAGGTGTCTTAATCAACATCACCGGTGGTTCAGACATTACCTTGTTTGAGATTGACGAAGCCGCCAGCCGTATTAAAGAAGAAGTTGACGAAGATGCCAACATCATCTTTGGCTCCAGTTTTGATGAAGCCTTAGCCGGCAAGATCCGCGTTTCCATTGTTGCCACGGGCATTGGTGAAGCTGTTGCCAAACAACCTCTTCCCAAACCGGCCGCCAAAATTGCCGAAGATTACATCAAAGAAAGTTTTATGCCTGAAGTCAAAACTTTAGACGTTCCGAGTGAAGAAACCGATTCCAATTTAGAAAAATTCTCAGCCACCGCTCCCGAAACGAGCGAAGAAGCTGAAACGCCCGAGGAAACCGTCATCAGCGCGCCGATAGTTTCCTTTAGCAGCGAAGAAGAGGTCACCTCTACCCCGACAGAGCCTGTCGCTCAAGTCACGATTGAGGAAGAAAAATTTGAGGATTTCAATAATCTTGACAACTCAACGATTATCAATGATATGCCGCAAGCCTCCTCTTTGTTTAAGGCTATTATTAGCAAAAACGAAGACATAAATGTTGATGACCAACTCGCCAACATTTTATCTTCAAACGAAAATTCTTTTACGGCCAAGACCTCACTCAAACAAGTTGAGGAAGAGCCGGAATTATTCCCGAACCACAATCCGAAACCTTTTTCAGCTCCACGCAAAGAAGAGCCCGAAAAACTGATTGTGAACGATGACGATGAAGAATATACCCCGACCCTCATTGAAAGAGTAACGGGCTTCTCCATCGCCAAGAGAAACCGCAAGAAACAGGCTAAGGAAAATGAGCGTTACCAAGAGCCTATTTCCCCATCTTTCTCAAACAGCGATTACGACCCTGAAGATAAGTTGAATCTGGAGATTCCGTCATTTTTACGGCGTAAATCGTAACCCTAAGATATTATTATAGGTTATAAACCTAAAAAAACCCTCGCTAACCGAGGGTTTTTTAGTTTTTAAATCTGCCAAACTAGTTTTGCATATTAACCAAAGTAATTTCTACACGGCGATTTTGCTCTCTTCCGGCAGCAGTACTGTTAGAGGCAATCGGATTGTTTGGTCCCATACCCATAACCGACAAGCGGCCGGCAGATACGCCGCGGTTTTGCAGGTATGTTGCCACCGCCTGGGCCCGTTTGAGAGAGAGTTGATTGTTATAAGCCAAAGTACCGGTATTATCGGTATAACCAACCACTTGAACCAAAGTCTGGTCATATTCCTTAAGCACTTTTGCAACAGAGTCCAAAACTCTGTTAAATGAGGTTTGGAAAACAGCCGAGTCGGTTGCAAAGGTAATATTGCTTGGCATAATCAACCGCACCTGTCCGTTCATCTCTTGAACCTGCACGCCGGTACCAACCAATTCCTGACGAAGTTTACTGGCTTGAACATCCATATATCCTCCGGTTGCGGCACCGCCAACGGCACCTACACCGGCTCCAACAAGGGCACCTTTTTCGCCACCGACCAAAGCACCGATTCCGGCACCAACCGCAGCACCGATACCTGTTCCCCACGCCGTATTAGAAACCTTGCTCTGCCCTGTGTAAGGGTCTGTTGCACAAGCTGCCAACAAAGAAAGCGCAGCCACGGACATAATCAATTTTTTCATATTCTATCTCCCAAAATTAAGATACCAATAATTTAGGAGTGGATAAGCGAAAAAACAAGCCAACAAAAAACCCTGTGAAAAACTTCACAGGGCTGTAATCTCTTTTTTCTGGCTTATAAGATTACTTTTTGAAACATGGCGCAGCTATCATAGACAACTTGTTCCAGAATTCAGAAATCAAAATTCGCTTCTGAATTTCTTCCTTTCCTCTTCCGGCTACATGCTCAGCCTCGTAGCGGGCAGAAAGTTGGTGTCGGTTAATTCTGGTCCGGAGCAAATACTTCTCCATCAGGGACAAGTCCCCGATAAAATCCGCAACATTTTCTTCACTCAAAGCCAATGCCTGTGCTTCACCATTTTTCATCTCAATCACCTGAGGCTGATTCTCCTTGAGAATGCCTCTTAAAAACTCTTTAGTTTTCATACTAAAAAAAGTTAAAAAATTAAACAATTATATATAAAACCGCCGTAACACGGTATTTTTCCCAAAATAATGATTAATTGCCTAGCACTATATTCCCTAATTTTATCCAAATCAAGCAAAATTTTGTCCAAGGCACAAAAAAAACGGCTATCTATACGATAACCGTCTTTTTACCTCAAGCAATGTCCTCATACTTTTACCTGCTTTTCACTCAACATCTTCTTTGCTAAATTATATCGTATACGATAATAAAGCGTTGAAGACACTGACAACAAGTCTCCATGATTTGTTAGAAGATACCCTGTACGTTGTACAAGATCATCTAATTCCTTCGCGGACATACTTTTTAACTCTTCAGATAATTGTTTCTTATATTTTCTGGATTGAAAATACAAAAAAACACCATACCCGATAGCTCCCACTGCCAAAACAACGAGTACTACCACAAATCCTAAACCAACATGCATCATAAGCTAAAATATTAATTGTGATTACTCTTCGATATACATCATTCCACAGGCACGATTCTCGTCCTTTAATTTTTGTTTTTTCTCAATCTCATATTGGATTTCTCTTGCCAAGGATTTGAGAATAGGCAAACGTTCCGATGACGGACAATCAACTTCATAGTCACCGATTTTTTTCTTAAAATCCGCCAAATAAAGCTCTAAATGCTCTTGCCTCATCTCTTTAAAAAAGAACGACAAAGCCTTATCCTGCATTTGTAATTTACTGTTAGCCTCTTGTAAAAAACAAATCGTCCGTTTCAAACGAAAATTTCTACAGAACACAACGATCCCAAAGATGATCGACACGCCGCAAAGCAGCCAAGCTAAAATTTCTAACTCCATAATGATAAGTTTTTAAATGATACAATAATAAATTTATACCCCTGACTTTAACGAATTAGACAAAATATGTCAAGAAAATATCCCACAAAAAAATCCCCCATACCGAAAGGTATGAGGGATTTTAAACACATAACACTATTCCGATGGTAATATCGGACGGCTACTATCTTATTTGTCTTTCGATTAAAGACAATATTATTCGTATGAGGAAACTCTTCAGGATGCTTTTGTGCTTGCCGCAAATCAGACAACTGATAAAAAGCCCAAATCAACTGACGCCAACACCAAATCAATATCACTCCACCTACAATTACAGTAAAAATAATAAATAAGATTTTCATAACTTCAGAAATTTAAATAGTACAACAAATAATAAATTTATTATTCGCAACTTAAACTGCCCCGCACAATATGTCAATGTTATCCCACAAAAAAATCCCCCACACCGGAAGGTATGAGGGATTTTATAATTTAAGAAGACTTATTGAGCTTCTTTGTGCTCTTCATCTTCAGCTTTTGGTAAAGCATGTTGATGAGCTTGTGCTTGAGCCTGAGCAGCTTCTTCCTTCAG